>DAOWOF010000029.1 GCA_030642205.1 Desulfobacteraceae bacterium
GTCATTTTGAAATTCTGGGAAATTGACCTCAAATGCCCAGTGGTCGGCATGTGCCTTACGTTTTCCGAGCAGAAACGGCTTCTTCGAAAAGCGGGATTTTCGATTAAGATGAAAACTCCTTTTGAAATTCACGAGACGCTGCTAGCATATTCGGAGAAAGAAAACAGGTTGTCAAAGCGGATCGACAACATGCTTAATCGCAAGTTTGGCGATGAGGCTGTTTCTCTGCTTGACCTTGATCATGAAGAGTTTATGTCGCATTGCAAAACCGCTTTTGAAACCGGAGATTGTATTGGTACCCTTTGGGCCGCCGCTGCCAGGTCAGATCTGCCTGCTGAATACAGGAGAGAACTTTTTGGGATAATTCATATGGACATGCACTGGAGCGCCGAGCAGAATATCAAATTAAGGCAGGATTTAACCAGGCAAAAGAAAGAATTAAGCCGTATACGCCAAGGCATGAAGGAAGTAATTCGTGTCGGTAGAACACTTAAAAAGAAAAATGAACAACTGAGATGGGATAAGACAGAGTTAAAGGCAAGGTTGGCTTCCTCGGAAGTTGAAAAAGCCAGATTTAAAGAGGAGCTTTCAGAATTAAAGAGCCAGAACCTGGCTGTCAAGCTGGATGAAGAAAATCAAGGCCTGAAAAATGGATTGGATGCGTTATTTGGGGAATTAAAGGAAAAAAAAAGACAGGTAGTTTCGCTTATAGAGCAGACAAAGCAGCTGTCGGCTGAACTTGAGAGACAAAGGGAAGAAAACAGGCGTATAAGAAAAGAAGCCCAAGAGATTATTGAAGAGTTCTTCACTCTTAAACGCTGTGACGAAAATTGTCCGTCTTTTGATCTGTGTAAAAAACGTGTTTTGATAATCGGAGGCATTACCAGAATGGAATCCCTTTACCGTCAACTTATTGAAGGCAACGGCGGTATATTTGACTATCATGATGGTTACATGAAGAGAGGCATTAAAAATCTTGAATGCCGTCTCAAGCGTGCTGATATGGTGCTTTGTCCGGTTAACTGTAATAGCCATGCAGCCTGTTCTATCATAAAAAATCTGGGGAAAAAACATAAGAAGCCCGTACATATGCTTGCAAATTCCAGCCTGAACGCCGTTTCACATGTGATTTGGAATGTCGATAAGGATCAGGTTACTCTTAATTAGTATCCAGTGAGCCCTAAGCAAAACAGATAGACTAGTGTCGTGTCATGTATCCAAACATAAAAATTCTTGGAGGAAAGAATATGGGCGTCAATTTTCAGGTTGAGTGTAAAAAAAGCAACGGTAACCTGCACTTGCAAACCAGGGGTGATTTTGATGGAAGTTCTGCATGGCAGTTAATCAATCTGCTTCATGAAAAAGACAACGGCAAAGGACGGATCTTTATCAACACCAAAAACTTACACAAGATATGCCCTTTCGGCTGCAGCACATTTAAAGACCAGGCCAAACAGACCAGGCTTCCAGTAAACCGGCTTTTTTTTAAAGGGGAAAAAGGATTTGAAATTGCGCCTACAGGGAGTAAAGTTATTGTGGCTTCTAAAAAGCACAAGTGCCACTGCAATGGAAATTGCGCGAATTGCCATTGCTCCAAATAAAACAAGCAGGATAGAGGATCTATTTAAAATAGCGCCTAAAAAGGTGAAGTGGATCCCCATGTCAAAACCAATTTTTACAGTCTACATTTTAGGGGGGGTATTTTTATACCCCATAATATTATGCCGATGCCAGGTCGGAGGACAGGGCAAATGCCGGAATTAATCATTCCTTCCCGCCTAAATATGTCCAGTCAAACCTTTAATCGTAAAATAAGATTCTCATATCTTTTTATAATATTTCTATCCTTTTCAGACTGTTTCCGGAAACTGGACACAATCTTACTCACAGCTGAATACGTTAAACCAAACACATCCCCAATCTGCTGATTGCTAATCCCAGTATTCATTTTCAAATAAAATATCATCATGTCACGCTTTTCTTTTATATCTACAGGCAAACGACCCTGCCCAGTTGACCTGGATACGTCACATCCGAGAATTGATGACACCTGTTTTTTTATCTTATCAGGATTTATATCTCGCCTGAGACGGTTATGTTGAGGCAGTTCCGCTTCCGATCGGTTCTTTAAAAACCGTGATTTAATCTGTTGAACAAATCGTTCTGAACCATATATAAGATCATGCCTGACGTCTTCCCATATTTTGGCCTTTTTATCTGAATGCTTTTGAACTTTTAAACGATAAGAACGATGTTTATCCTTTGAATCGAACTGCGAAAGAATGAAGTCAGTTTTTAGCCAATCCGGCTTTTTTTTCTTGTAGGCGTATGCATTATAACTGCTCCAGGTATAATCGGCAAGCCGATCTGCAATACCTGCCCGCAGGGGATTCTGATGGATATAAAGTGATAGCTGTAAAAGATAAGCCTCATTCTCAACGATTATACTTTTGAATCGACCTTGAAAAAGATGGCCGATTTGTCCATGTCGAATATTAAACCGACGAGTATATGTGGATCCGATCCACTGCATGGTTTTTGAAAGGTTCGGTTCTATGGTTTTAAGCAGAAGATGATAATGGTTTCCCATCAAAACATAGGCATATAACTCGATTGAAAATCGTTCAGATGCCTCAATTAGAATTTTCAGAAAGATGTCTCTATCATTGTCATCCTCAAAAATGAGTTGCCGTTGATTGCCTCGGGACAGTACATGATATATGCCCCCTTTATATTCGATGCGCCATTGTCTTGCCATATGCCCTTTATTAAATGTTTGGCAGGAAAATGTCAAACAAAAATCACAGTTCAAGGTTTGACCCCGGTTATTTCAGTTCAAGGTTTGACCCCGGTTATTCTCCAATTATTTTTATGATTTTCTTTGCCTTAATTTTATCAATCTGATTAAATACCAGAAAATTTAAATAGGAGATGGATTTTGGATAAACTGTCAGAGAAGATTCAGTTGAAAGATAAAGAGGTAAAGACAATAAGAGTAGAATGCCCAAAATGCCATAGTGCATTCCATATCCCGGATTCCAGGATACCTGTGGACAAAGGGATTGTCTTTCCATGTCCCTCCTGCAAAGAAGGGCTTATCAGAGCTCATAAACCAAATCCTATTAAAGTTATTAAGACAGTCAAGCAAAATATCAAAAAACTATCTACAGGCCTGGAACTAAAGAAAAAAATTCTAATTAAAATGAAGGCCTTGCCAGCTATGCCGGCAATTATTTTAAAGGCCCGTAGTATTATTGGTGACCCCAATTCAGGATTGAAAGAACTAGCTGGTTTGATCGAAACCGATCAATCTATTGCCAGCAGGGCCTTGATACTGGCCAACTCTGCATATTATGGCCTGCCCGGTAAGGTTTCTTCTATCCGGCATGCCTGTGTTATGTTAGGTTTCCACAGGCTGGGAGAATTAATTAATATCGCTGCTACTTCCAATCTTATGGGGAGAGCTTTAACAGGTTACGGGGCTGAATCCGGTGTCCTTTGGCGCCATGCCCTTTCGGTGGCTATTGGAGCCACCATTATAGCAGAGGATAAGTATCCCTACTTGGTTAATGATGCTCAGGTTTCAGGACTATTGCATGATGCAGGAAAAATTATGCTGGATCCTTACATAAAAGAGAGAAAAAATGAATTTAAAGAATTTATGAGTGATGGTCTGAAAACCTTCCTTGAGGCAGAAAAAGTAATCCTCGGATTTGATCACTCAGATATAGCTTCGGATATCTGCAAAAGTTGGGGCCTTCCACCAGCAATATCAATTGCGATAAAATATCACCATAACCCGGGAGCTTCAAATGGCGATACATTAGCATATATCATCCATATGGCTGATGCCATATCCATGATGAGTGATATGGGTATAGGAGTTGATGATGTCCTCTATGAGATGGATAAAAAATCAATGGAATTCCTGGGAATGGAGGATGTGGATATTAGTAAAATCATGAAGGAAGTTGTAACACGAGTTAATAAGATAACTGAAGATTATATGGAAATTTAATTGGGAGGGTAAATAATACGCAAGAAAAAAATGGTGCCGAAGGCGAGACTTGAACTCGCACGAACTTACATTCACTAGACCCTGAACCTAGCGCGTCTACCAATTCCGCCACTTCGGCAATGAAAAGAAACTTGATTTATTTTATTTAATCTACTACATTCCAATATATATATATATATGTCAATTATTAATTCTACTTTTTTAAAAAAACTGATTTTTTTACGACTTTTAGAAAAAAATTGACAAGACCAGGGCAAGATGTATTAACAAATTTCACTTAAGAAACAAAAAATATTTCATTCAAGATCTGCTTGAATTACTGGTTGGATCATTTTTTCTAAACTTGTAGCAATAGATTCTGTTTAACTAATGAACATTTATCATGATCTGAAACAGCTTAAAAAACCCCTGAGGAATCCCGTCTTGACCATAGGGAATTTTGATGGTGTTCATAAAGCGCACCTCACCCTTTTTAATTTGGTGAAAGAAAGAAGCAGCCTGATCTCCGGTCAGTCAGTGGTCATGACCTTCGAGCCTCATCCTGTCAAAATAATGTCTCCTGAAAATGCTCCTCCTTTGATTACTCCCATACAGCAAAAATTAAGATTGATCAACACAGCTGGAATGGATGTAATTCTATGCCTCCCTTTTAACAAAGAATTTGCTGCTATCACTGCCAGGGATTTCGTGCGGAAGATTCTAATAGAACAGCTTGAGGTCAAAGAACTTGTGGTGGGCTATGATTATACCTTTGGCTCTTGTCGAGGAGGGAATATAGAACTCTTGCACTCAATGGGGAAACAATATGGATTCCGAGTTCATATTATTCCTCCCGTTATGATTGATGATATTGTGGTATCCAGTACATCCATAAGAAGACTTGTCAAAGATGGAAATCTTGATGATGCTAAAAAATTATTGGGCCGCAATTACCAGGTATGCGGAACAGTTATTCAGGGTAAAAACAGGGGTGGGCGACTTTTAGGCTTTCCAACTGCCAATCTCAGGCTTATAGATGAATTAACACCAAAATCAGGGGTCTATGCTGTAAAAGTATTAATTGATGGGGAGATATATAATGGTCTAACCAATATTGGTTTTAATCCAACATTTGGCAAAAATCCCTTCTCCGTTGAAACCCATATATTGGATTTCGCCAAAGACCTGTTGGGCAGAATAATAAAGGTCGTTTTTATTGAACGGCTAAGGGATGAAAAGGCCTTTGAATCGATTGAAGACCTGACACGCCAAATTAGTCAAGACATTATCAAAGCAAGAGAAATTTTTCAGATCAGGCATAGAGGCTGAATCATCCATTGATTTTTCCAGGCAATAAAAAACAATCTTTTTCCCAACTGTCTAGCTCATAACGCCTGCATTGCTTTTAATCCATCAGTCAGTAAATAAAAAAACAAGTGACATTTGATATTTTTTTTATTATAAGCGTACAAAATCGTATTTCTTAGTAACTATTCAGCGGATATCCATCTCAACAGGTTTAATCAGATCATACCTGCTGCGTGTCTGAAATCAGTATCCTTGGAATAGCTGAATAGTTCATAGCTTAAGGATATCAATACTAATGATTCCGGTTTAGTGGCCCTGTAAAAAATCAGATCCAGCAAATACAAGATATTGTGCCTGCAATGAAAAAAGATCTGCGTTTCGTAGATATCTGCAAGCACCTCCAGTGACTTTTTTTTTACGGTGCCATCAAATTCGAATCTATACCCCGGAAACTTATAAATCGAGTTTTTTCGGTGAGCAATGAGCATAAAGAGCAAGGCATAAAGGCTCGTCATATAGGTTTTCAGATAATTAATTTCACAAGGCTAGAGGGAGAAATCCGAGTAAGTCGTACAGATTCGTACGTCGTAGAGGATTCCGACCGATAACGCAGTGAAATTATTTAGCTGAAGTTCTATAGCTGGCTATTACGAGCCTGAACAACGCACATGATGTTCAGGGCCATTGAAAAACCGCAATTTATGAACTTTCGAGGTATAATATAAATATCCTGTAAAATGGGAGGATCAGCCTCCGCTTATAGGGGAATTCATACATGTTTTATGACATAGCTCTATATTTGTCGATCCTTATCTTCTCTCTTGGCCTGCTCTATAAAGTCTCTGGCTGGTTCAGATACAGCATTGGTTTTAGCCCTGAGGAGATTTCTCCGTTTGAAAGAGTATCCGCTGCTATTAAAGGTCTCTTAAATACAATATTCAGCGCAAAGGTCTTTCAACTTGGAAAAGTTTTTGTTTTGGATGTATTGCTTCAAAGAAAGATCCTGAGAGAAGATCGGCTCAGATGGTCAATGCATATTTTAATCTATAGCGGCTTTACACTGCTATTCCTGTTTCATGCCCTGGACGGACTTATAACAGAGAACTTATTTTCAGAATATTATTCTACTATTAATCCGTTCATGTTTTTGCGGGATATGGCTGGCATGATGGTCATCATTGGTGTATGCGTAGCTCTTTATCGACGCTTAATCCTTAAACCACCTCGATTGCGGACCAATGCTATGGATCACTATGCCATCATTATTGTCACGATCATTATCCTTTCAGGTTTTTTGCTTGAGGGAGCGAAAATTTCATCTCAGACCATTTACAAACAGATGGTGGAAGAATTTGCCGACACTGATGATGAAGAAGAGCTAAAACCTCTGGAATCATTATGGGTTGCAGAGTTCGGGCTCATATCTCAAAATGTGAAGGGGCCTTTTGAGGAGGAAGTCCTGGGTCAGGGCAGAGAACTGCATGAGGACAATTGTGCGGCATGTCATTCCAATCCAACATGGGCATTTGGAGGTTATTCACTGGCAAAAATAGCTAGACCAATTGCCCTTGGTCTTGATCAGGCCCAGTCTCATCTCATTTTATGGTATATCCATTTTCTGGCATGTTTTATTGGAATGGCCTATCTTCCATTCAGCAAGATGTTTCATATCCTAGCGAGTCCCATCAGTCTGCTGGCTAATTCAGTGATGGATAATGAAGCATCGGATCCGGCTAATATCGCTACAAAACAGGTGATGGAACTGGATGCCTGCACTCATTGCGGCACATGCAACCAGAGATGTTCAATGGCTATGGCTTATAGCTGGACAGGCAATTCACGGATACTGCCCTCTGAGAAGATGGCATTTTTAAAAAAATATGCCGCTAACAAGGAAATTGATAATCATAGTTTACAGGAGATTCAGGAAGGGGTTTATATCTGTACAAATTGTGATCGATGCACTGTGGTATGCCCTGTAGGCATTAACCTGAAGGATATGTGGTTTAGTGTGAGGGAGTCCTTAATGCATCAAAGTCCTATGCCAATTACTCTTTCGCCATTAAGTTTTACCCGTGGTCTGAGGCAGCAGGAAATAGACAAAAAGGATTATCAGGAGCCCCTGGATAAGGTACTGGAAGCAATCCAGGACAAATATGAGGGGATTCATAAACCGAAAAAAGTTATTCCTTTAACCCCTGTTAATAAAAAATTTAAAGGAGATGTTCATCAAGCTCCCCAATCCGGAACATATGCTTTTTGTTTTTCCTGTGAAAATTGCACAACAGTTTGTCCTGTGGTTGCAAATTTCGAAGACCCTCAGACAGATCTTGATATGCTGCCTCATCAAATTATTCGTTCAGTTGGGCTCGGCATCAAGGATCTGGCCCTTGGTTCAAAAATGTTATGGAGCTGTATAACCTGCTACCAATGCCAGGAAAATTGTCCCCAGGGAGTAAAGGTAACCGATATTTTTTATGAAATAAAAGGCATGGCCTCCAAAGAAACGATGGCATTATAAAAAGTGGAGGATATAGCAGATACTTCTACGGAATTATCAAGTGATGAATTCCATCGAGGGTCTCTATTTTATGGAATCTATGCTTTAGACTCAGATTTGAATCCTTAATAATATTTTGGGAATAAAAACATGAATGTCACACTATTTTTAGGTTGCAATATCCCGGTCAGGGTCAAGCAGTATGAATTATCAGTAAGGGCCATAATGGGCCGATTAGGATTTGAATTAAATGATCTTCGGGAATTCAACTGCTGTGGCTATCCTTTAAGGAACAGTGATTTTGAGGCTTTCCTTTTGTCCTCAGCCAAAAATCTGGCGTTGGCTGAAAAAGAAGGACAAACAATGATGGTCTTATGTAAATGTTGCTATGGCAGTCTCAAAAAGGCCGATCATATCATGAAAAACGATTCCTCAATCAAATCCAGAATCAATACCCAATTAGCAAAAGAGGGATTAGAATATCATGGAAAACTATCAATAAAACATCTTTTGACCGTATTACATCAGGATGTAGGATTGTCTGAAATTGAGAAAAAAATTACAAAAACCCTCAAAGACCTTAATATTGCCACCCATTATGGCTGTCATGCCTTGCGGCCCAGTGATATAACTGAGTTTGATAACCCGCAAGCCCCGATCATTTTTGATGAATTGGTACAAATAACCGGAGCGACAAGCATTAACTGGAAATCCAGGCTTGACTGCTGCGGAGCACCAATCTTTGGAATTAACGATGATCTGGCCATGGATCTGACTGAAAAAAAGCTGACGAGCGGAAAAGAGGCAGGCGCCGACTATCTCTGTGTGGCATGTCCTTATTGCCAGTTACAATTTGATACTGTCCAAGACATAATGATCAGAAAACGCCCTCAAGTCAAGCAGCTCTCCTCGATCCTTTACCCTCAGCTTCTTGGACTTGCAATGGGAATTGACCCTGATGATCTGGGTTTGAAGATGAATAAGCTGGATATTACCAGTATTGTGGATTTTTTAGAATAGAAATGAGGAAGAAATAAAATAGATCTTCCTTGGGAGAAATTATGGAAACTAAACCAGTTGGCGCGGTCATGGTGCTTGGAGGCGGGATTGCGGGGATGCAAGCAGCTCTGGACTTGGCAGATACCGGATACTATGTTTATCTTGTTGAAAAATCTCCCTCCATTGGCGGAGTCATGTCCCAGCTTGACAAGACCTTTCCGACCAATGATTGCGCCATGTGAATAATCTCCCCTAAACTGGTCGAGGTCGGCCGGCATCTTAACATAGAGATAATCACATATGCGGATCTGGAGTCTGTTGAAGGCTCACAAGGCAATTTTAAAGTCAAGATCAAAAAACGGGCTCGCAGTATTGACATGGATCGTTGCACCGGCTGTGGCCTCTGCGTTGAAAACTGTCCTGTCACCAATGAGCCTCAACTTTTTCAAGAGATTAACAAGTCTCCTGTTTAACTATGGATTAAAGGTTATGTCATGGGTAAAGAAGTAATAATCGACTGGCAGCATGTAGATACTATAATTGACAAATACAACTCCAATCGTGAAGCATTATTAATGATAATGCAAGATATCAGTGATATCTATAATTATCTCCCTCCGGAAGTAATCCCTGTCTTGGTAGATAAACTTGGGATCAGGAAAAGCCAAATTTACAGCGTAGCCACTTTTTACAAAACCATCAGCCTGGAACCAAGGGGTAAATATATCATCAATATATGTACAGGCACAGCTTGTCATGTAAGAGGAGCTAACAAAATCCTTGAAACCTTACAAGAGAGCCTGGAAATCGAAGAAGGCGAAACAACAAAAGACCAGCTCTTTACCCTGGAGGCAGTCCGCTGCGTCGGCTGCTGTGCATCAGGACCTGTTATGACCGTGAACAAAGAAACCCATGGCGGCTTGGATCGAACCAATACCCTGGAAATTATCAATGAATACAAGGAACAGGCCTCTTAATGAGTAGGCAATAAAGGAGGTTTTAAAGTTAAGATGCTCAAACTGAAAAATAGAGAGGCTTTAAATAATTTTAGAAATAATATCTTGAGTAAACATCAAGAAAAGGACAAGAAACTTATTTCCCTTTGCGCAGGCTCAGGTTGCGGCGCTTATGGAACAGAAAAGGTATACCAGACACTTACAGAAGAACTAGCCAAGCATAATCTGCAAGATGAAGTTGAAATAAAATTAACAGGATGTCACGGCTTTTGTGAAAAAGGGCCAATCATGGTCATCCATCCTGAAGGGATCTTTTATCCCCAAGTAAAGGAAACACATATTCCGAACATCGTAGAAAAGACAATCAAGAACGGCGAAATTGACAAGAGCCTGGCATTTAAGGACCATATAACTAAAAAAAAGATCTTCCATGAAGAGGATATCCCTTTCTATAAGCTCCAGCAAAGAATAATCTTTGGAAATAATGGGATGATAGATCCAACCAGCATCAAAGATTATATCTCAGTTGATGGATATACTGCCTTAGACAAAGTCCTTTTTGAAATGACCCCCGATGAAATCATTGATGAAATAAGAAAATCCGGGCTAAGAGGCCGTGGCGGAGGCGGATTTCCTACAGCTGTCAAGTGGGATTCCTGCCGCAAGCATGAAGGAGAAAGGTATGTTATCTGTAACGCCGATGAGGGAGATCCTGGCGCCTATATGGATCGAAGCCTTTTAGAAGGAAATCCCCATAGTATCCTGGAAGGGATGCTTATAGCAGCTAGAGCTATTGGATCAAATCAAGGATATATATATGTACGGCACGAATATCCCCTTGCTGTAAAAAATATCGAGACTGCAATCAATCAAGCAAGAGAAATCGGCCTGCTTGGCAAAAACATTCTCCATTCAGATTTTGATTTTGATATTCATATCAGCCGTGGAGGAGGAGCCTTTGTATGTGGCGAATCAACCGCTCTGATGGCCTCCCTTGAAGGCAATCCCGGAAGGCCAAGAGCCAAATACGTTCATACAGTAGAAAAAGGATTCCGGCAAAGCCCATCCCTTTTGAATAACGTTGAAACCTGGACCAATGTGCCAGTAATTATCAATAAAGGAGCAGATTGGTATTCCAGGATAGGCACCGAAAAAAGCAAGGGAACCAAGATTTTTTCTCTAGTCGGCAAAGTCGTAAATACAGGTCTGGTTGAAGTCCCCATGGGCACCAGCCTCAGAACCATTATCTTTGACATAGGCGGCGGCATACCTAAAAAGAAAGAATTTAAAGCCGTTCAAACCGGAGGGCCATCAGGCGGATGTATCCCTAAAGAATTCCTGGATCTGGGAGTTGACTTTGACGAATTAGCCAAAGTAGGCTCCATCATGGGCTCTGGCGGAATGATCGTCATGGATCAGGACACCTGCATGGTGGATGTAGCCCGTTATTTTCTTGATTTTCTGAAAGAAGAATCCTGCGGACAATGCAATCCCTGCCGGGAAGGAATAAAACAGATGCTTGCGATACTCACCGACATCTGTAAAGGAAACGGCAAGGAAGGAGACATAGAACTCCTTGAAGAAATAGGAGGAATGCTCCAGAAATTTTCCCTTTGCGGCCTTGGAACATCAGCTCCCAATCCCGTGCTTTCAACCATCCGCTATTTTCGTGAAGAATATGAAGCCCACATCCGGGACAAAAAATGTCCAGCTGGAGTATGCAAGCCTCTATTTCATTATGAAATTGACCCGAAAGCCTGTAAAGGATGCCAGGCCTGCGCTAAAAAATGTCCCGAGAAAGCAATCACAGGCGAAAAGAAAAAAACTCACATCCTGGATCGACAAAAATGTATTAAATGCGGAATTTGTTACGATATTTGTAAATTCAACGCCATTATTATCAGGTAACCAGCGCCTGTCCGCAAAAAAGAACCTCATTATGGACATGCGCTTACTAAGGAATATTGCTTATGATTTCTTTTAAAATTAACGGTAATAAAGTTCAGGGAGAAGAAGGAGAATATATCCTTCAGGTAGCAGAAAGATATGGCATCGAAATCCCCACCCTTTGCAACCATAAGGCCCTTGAACCAGCAGGGATGTGCAGACTCTGCACAGTAGAACTCTTTGACGGCCGCCGCACCCGCTTTGTAACCTCCTGCAACTACCCAATCTGGGAGGGAATGGAAGTCAAGACAGATACCGATGATGTCTTAAACGGCCGCAAACTAATAGTTGAAATGCTCCTTGCCCGTTGCCCTGATGTGCCAATCATAAAAAACCTGGCCAAAGGATATGGCATTGAAGAACCTCGCTTTAAAAAAGAAGATGACGATTGTATCCTTTGCGGCCTGTGCACCCGAATCTGCAAAAAAATGGGAAACAGCGCCATAAGCCTGACCGGACGCGGAGTCGATATGAAAGTGGATACACCCTTCCACATTCAAACAGATGTCTGTATGGCCTGTGGGGCATGTGTTTCAGTCTGTCCAACCGGCCATATCAAGCTGGAGGACATAACCAAACATAAAATCAAAATTATCCCATCTGAATATGATCTGGGCCTTAAAGGTCGAAAACCTATCTATGTTCCATATGCCCAGGCTATCCCCAATACGCCCACCATTGATAGAAGCAAATGTGTTCATTTCAAGACCGGCGGATGTCAGATATGCGTGGAATTCTGCGGTGTAAATGCCATAGATCATACCCAGGAAGATGAAATTATAGAATTGGACGTAGGCGCCATTATTGTAGCTCAAGGCTTTAAGCCCTTTGATCCGTCTGAGCAGAACCTGTACAACTATAATGATAATCCAAATATTATGACCTCAATGGAATTTGAGAGAATTCTATCTGCCTCAGGCCCTACTTTGGGCCATCTCATACGACTATCTGATCATAAGGAACCAAAGAAAATAGCCTGGCTTCAATGTGTAGGTTCAAGGGACACTCATATTGGAGCCAATGGTTATTGTTCATCTGTTTGCTGTACCTATGCCATCAAAGAGGCCATGCTTGCCAAAGAGCACAGTAAGGAAGGTCTTGACACAGCCATATTTTTTATGGATTTGCGGACCTATGGCAAAGATTTTGAGCGCTATTTTAACAGGGGCAGGGATGAGTCGGGAATACGCTTTATAAAGTCAAGGATTACAAATATTGATCAGGTATCTGAAACAGGATGCCAGCTTATTCGTTATATTGATGAAACTGGCAAACGGATTGAAGAGGAATTTGATATTGTTGTTCTTTCTATAGGTTTGGGAATAGGCAAAGAAGGTCTTGAACTGGCGGAAAAACTTGATATTGATCTTGATCATTATAATTTTGCCGCTACCACCAGCTTTGAACCTGTTAGCACATCGGTTCCGGGAATATTCGTTTGCGGTGCCTTTGAAGCGCCTAAAGACATCCCTTCTTCTGTTATTGAATCAAGCGCCGCTGCTGGAGTTGCCGGAAGTCTGCTTTCTCAGTCACGTTGGACCATGACCAAAACAGAAGAGAGCATTGATGAAATTGATGTTAGAGGGGAACCTCCCCGAATTGGCGTATTTGTCTGCCGCTGTGGCACCAATATCGCCGGAGTAGTAGATGTTCCGGCCGTGGTTGATTTTGCCAAAAACCTGCCAGGGGTTGTTTATGTGGAGGAGAATATGTATAGCTGCTCCCAGGATACCCAGGAAAAGATGACTCAGATCATCAAGGATAAAGGCCTCAACAGGATGGTTGTAGCGGCATGTACGCCTAAAACCCATGAGCCACTTTTCCAGGAGACTGTTACCAGTGCGGGCGTTAATAAATACCTGTTTGAGATGGCAAATATACGAAATCAATGTTCATGGGTACACGCAAACGATCCTGAACGTGCCACTGAAAAAGCCAGAGATCTGGTTAGAATGGCTGTAGGCAAGGTAGCCCTTCTTGAGCCGCTTCAGGAGCCTTCTATTGAAATTAATCAATCAGCAATGGTAGTAGGTGGCGGGATTGCCGGAATGGCCGCAGCGCAGACTCTGGCAGATCAAGGATACCATACATTTTTAATTGAAAAGACTGAGACCCTTGGAGGTCAGGCTAAAAATCTCCATGAGACATGGCGTGGAGAAGATATCCCATCCTATTTGACCAGGATGGAGGACTTGCTTCAAGGCAATGAGAAGATTGATGTATATCTGAATTCTGAGATTGTCTCTGTGAATGGTTTTGTGGGAAACTTCAAGACAACTATTCAGGAAAACAACAAGACCAAAGAATTAGTGCATGGCATCACTATTATTGCATCGGGTGCAGATGAACTTAAACCGGAAGGATATCTTTATGGTCAGGATTCCAGGGTTATAACTGGCCTGGAGCTGGATAAAAAATTTCTTTCCAGGGATAATTCTATCAAAGATCTGAAATCAGCGCTTTTTATTCAGTGTGTTGGTTCACGAATTGAAGAAAGACCATACTGCTCAAAGGTTTGTTGCACTCATTCCATAAAAAGCGCTCTACATTTTAAAGAACTAAACCCTGAAATAGATGTCTTTATCCTGTATCGTGATATACGATCCTATGGATTGAGAGAAGATTTGTACAGGGAAGCCCGTATTAAAGGTATAGTATTTATTCGCTATGATTTTAAAAAAGGCCTTGAGGTTCACTCCAAAGATGGAGATATTCAGGTCACCTTTGTCGATTCTGCCATCAGACGGACTATGGAGATCAGACCGGATTTATTGATTCTTGCCTCAGCTATTATACCTCCAAGTGAGATGCCTCTGGCCCAGATGTTCAAGGCAACCCTTAATGCCGATGGCTTTTTTATGGAGGCCCATGCTAAATTACGCCCAGTGGATTGCGCCACAGACGGAATTTTTATCTGTGGCTTGGCGCATGGACCCAAACCTGTTGATGAATCAATTGCCCAGGCCCAGGCCGCTGCTACACGCGCAGTGACTCTCCTGGCAAAAAAGACCTTGCAGGTTAGCGGAACAGTTGCCCATGTAAATCCAATGGACTGCAGCTCCTGCGGGGTATGTGTATCAATATGCCCATTCTCAGCGCCCTCCTTTATACAGGATGGCCGATTTGCAGGCAAAGCAGAAATAAATTCCGTACTTTGCAAAGGTTGCGGACTTTGTGTGTCATCCTGTAGATCAGGGGCTATCAATTTGGCAGGCTTTGGTGAAAATCAGATAATGACTATGATTAATGAGATCTAAGAGATTTCAATAGTTCGGACAAAATTAAGCGGCAATAACGCCGTAAATTCTAAGTTCCTCGTATTGAGGAGTACTTCTAGATAATTGTTTCCGTAATAAGCACATGATTAAACATGGCAAAACCGAATGATTTTCTGATGTTTCTTAAAAAACTTTTTTCATGCATATTGCTGTAACGACTCAAATTACGAAAGTTCATGAGCCCCCGAAGTATCTTGATTGTTGAAAATAAAACCAATAAAAATTTTTTCTGCGGTTTAGATACGTTGGAAATCTGAAATAACCTACTGTCTCCATAGAGTACTCCCTGTTGAAATGAAAAATTTGCTTCACAACAGAATTTTTACAACTTGGAGGACTCTTGTCCATTCTTTTCTAAACAGTACTAAAAACTGTCCGAACTATTGAGATTTAAAGCTAAGGAGAAACCAATAATGAGTGACTGGCAACCAAAAATAA
>DAOWOF010000238.1 GCA_030642205.1 Desulfobacteraceae bacterium
TGGAGTGTTCAGTAATGAGCCATTACTTCCTGGGATCATCCTTTGATATCCATGGAGGAGGCAAAGATCTGCTTTTTCCCCATCATGAAAATGAACGCGCCCAATCATTATGCGCGAATCAAGGCAGTTTTGCCAAGTATTGGGTGCATAATGGCTTTGTGACTGTTGAAGGGGAAAAGATGTCCAAGTCTCTTGGAAATTTTCTTACAATTCGGGATGCGCTCTCCCTTTATCATCCTGAAGTATTGCGCCTTTTTTTACTGTCCAAACATTATCGCAGTCCATTGGATTTTTCAAAAAAAGAAGTCCTTGCCCAACAAACCGGATTAGTTCGAATCTACAGGCTCCTTCAAAGGCTTGAAGAGCTCCTGGGGCCTGATAGAAAAGAACAGTCCAAAGAACCTGAAGCATTTCTGGATGGGGACTTCCAAGACTCCTTTTTAGCAGAATTTATCAAAATAATGGATGATGATCTTAATACTGCAGGCGCTATCGGCCTGATTTTTGAGAAGGTAAGAACCCTGAATAAACGTCTGGACGCGATGCCGGAAGATCTTGAACAAACCACCCTTGATCAATTATTGGCTGAAAGGCGTCAATTGCTCCTGGCGGGTCGGGTGCTTGGCCTTTTTCAAGGGATGCCCGCTGATTTTTTTAAAGAAGTCTCAGGGCAGCAGGAGGGGTCTATATCCTCTACTGAAGTAGAAGCCCTGGTGGCGAAACGAGCAGAGGCCAAGGCTAAAAAAGATTGGGCAGGGGCAGATGAAATACGTGATAGGTTGAAAAGTATGGGGATTATCCTGGAAGATGGGCCGCAAGGCACAAGCTGGAGAGTGGATGTTTGATCTTGTTAGTGAGTTAACGCCTTTAGGTGATCAGCCGGAGGCAATTGAGGCATTGACAAAAGGTGTTGAACAAGGATTGGCCCATCAGATCCTCCTGGGGGTCACAGGCTCCGGCAAGACCTTTACCATGGCTAACGTTATTGCCAATACCGCTAAATCGACACTGATCATTGCCCCAAACAAGACCCTGGCAGCACAGCTATATGGAGAAATGAAAAATTATTTTCCAGATAATGTTGTGGGGTATTTTGTCAGTTATTATGATTATTACCAGCCAGAGGCCTATATCCCTCAATCAGATACCTATATACAAAAAGATTCAGCTATTAATGATAATATCGATAAACTCCGCCATTTCGCCACAAGGGCTCTTTTGGATCGGGATGATGTGATTATTGTGTCGAGTGTCTCCTGTATTTATGGGCTTGGATCGCCTGAAGCCTATCATGATATGCTTCTCTATGTGGAGAAAGGAGACATTATTGCCATGGAGAATGCCATCAAAAAACTGGTGGAGATCCAGTATGAACGTGGTGAAATAGATTTTATACGGGGACATTTCAGGGTTAGAGGGGATGTCCTTGACATCTACCCTGTCCATGAGGAAGATCGCGCTGTAAGGATCTGTTTTTTTGGAGATCTGGTGGAAGATATTTATGAATTCGATCCTTTGACCGGCAAGATCTTGCAGACTCATAACAGGATTACCATATATCCTGCCACCCATTATGTAACAACAGTGGAGATTCGAGAACAGGCTATTTGTAATATTAAGGATGAGTTGGCAGGACAGGTTGAATATTTCCGTTCCCAAAATAAATATATAGAGGCCCAAAGGATTGAGGAACGAACTCGTTTTGATCTGGAAATGATGCTGGAAATAGGCTATTGTCATGGAATTGAAAATTATTCCCGACATCTTACCAATCGGGCTCCTGGAAGGCATCCACCAACCTTGCTTGATTATTTTCCAAAGGACTTTCTGGTTATTATTGATGAGAGCCATATTGGAATCCCTCAATTAAATGGCATGTATCGAGGCGACCGGTCCAGAAAAGAGACCTTGGTAAGATATGGTTTTCGTCTCCCTTCTGCTCTAGATAACCGTCCTCTTAAATTTGAAGAATTTATATCAATTGTCAAACAAACGATCTATGTCTCAGCCACCCCCGGACCCTATGAACTTGAAATAGCGGATGCCTATACTGAACAAATCATACGGCCTACCGGTTTGCCTGATCCAGTTATCGAAATCCGTCCTGCCTCTAATCAAGTAGATGAACTTTTAGGAGTTCTTAGAGATAAGATTGCCATAAATGAACGGGTATTAATTACAACCCTGACAAAAAAAATGGCCGAGGATCTTACTGAATATTATTCTGATTTAGGAATTAAAGTTCGTTATATGCACTCAGATATCAAAACCCTTGAACGGATAGAAATCATAAGGGATCTTCGCCTGGGGGTTTTTGATGTCCTGGTTGGGATCAATCTGTTGCGGGAGGGGCTGGATCTGCCTGAAGTGTCTCTGGTAGCTATTCTGGATGCGGATAAAGAGGGCTTTTTGCGCTCTGAAAGATCTCTTATCCAGACCTGTGGAAGGGCAGCGCGGAATATAAATGGCATGGTGATCTTTTTTGCTGACAAGATTACTAATTCCATGCAGCGAGCCATGGATGAGAGTAATCGCAGACGCCAGATTCAACAGGACTATAATCAGCGCAATAATATAATACCAGTCTCAATCAAAAAAAAGATAGGCGACGCATTCAGCTCAATCTACGAGACTGATTCTTCTACCATACTGATGGTTGCGGAAGAAGAAAAACAATATTTAAACCCAAAGGAGTTGTCCAGGCTGCTTAAGAAGCTTAGGCAAGAAATGTTCGCGGCTGCCCAGGACCTGGAATTTGAAAAAGCAGCCTCAATCAGAGATCAAATAATTGAGCTTGAGAAAAGAGAAATGTCCATGCTGGAAATAGCTGGGCAATCTTTAAATTCATCTTGACTTCCATTTAATTACAGTTTAATTTTATTCTTCTTTTAATGCGCTACTATTGTTCTTAATAATCACTATGCTATTATGGGCACAAAGCATGAAAAAGAGATAGTGCTTAGGGCTTTTATCAATTGATAGAATTCCTCTACTCATCATTTGTCATTTCGCGGGCATAATTTTCATTAAAAAACTATCCTTCATTGCAAGGGAGGGCATATGACACTTACAAAAGCTGATATTATTGATGTGCTATATAATAATGGCTTTTCCAGAAAACAATCAGTACGATTACTGGAATCCTTATTGGAAATCATCAAAAGTAACCTTGAAAAAGGCGACTCATTACTGATATCAGGCTTTGGAAAATTCTCTGTTCGGGAAAAGGGCTCTCGTATTGGCAGGAATCCTAAAACAGGCGAGGAGGTTATTATCAACGAAAGAAGAATTGTTAGCTTTAAATGTTCAACTGTATTAAGGGATAAGATTAATGGAATACAGTGAGCCTCTTGCAGGAAATAAAACTATTCGATTCTTTATGCCATAATATAGAGAGGGGGGTGATAAAATACATGCGTGTAGTTTATTAATTCTTAAAGCATTATTCCTGCAAGCGCCTCAAGCGATCATTCTTTTTGCCTCATGCAAAATTTCCAAGTATGTTTATCTTTTTTCCAAAAATAAAATTGGGTGTTTTTTTCCCAATTTTTGCATCAGTCTCAAATCTTAATCCTTGAAATACTTAATGAATTCCTGCTGTTAAAGTTTTTGCCTTACTTGATTCCGGAAAAATTTTCTAGTTTTCGTTTGGGCACTAATCAATTTTAATCATAAATTTTTTATCTGGATTTTGGCGCATTTATTGCTATTTACTAA
>DAOWOF010000275.1 GCA_030642205.1 Desulfobacteraceae bacterium
ATTTTTCCATCTTTATTGGTATCACTTTTGCGCAAACCTTTTTCCGCTGAAACCGCCCCCGCCAGGAGTAAACCAAAAAAAACATTAAAAAAAAGACCAAAGAGACTTAATCTGGCCACAAATGCCCTTCCCTGGCAGAATTTTTTCTTAGTCAAGCCTGATAACATGCTGAAGCCTCCACAAAAACCCCAGAAAAAATACCCTGTTATAAATTTCTGGACCATCGTTTATTTTTAGCTGTTGTAGGAATCCACCCTAAGGGCTTGATGCCTCTAATTACCTTAGGGGATATTAATCATGCTTTAGATATCATCTGAAATATACCATGTCAAACTTTTTAATCACCTTCAGAAAAAATTATCCTCTTATAATTTTCCGGGTCATCCCGTAACCTGCAGGGGCGGATTCCATATCCTCCCTCCATTTCTTTGCGGGCAAGATGCCCGCGCTCCCAGGCGGGTTCCATACCTGGCCTGTCCTTATCTGCAAAAAAAATGGCCTGTAATAATTTCCGGAAGGGGAATCGCATATTAAATATTGACATTAAATCCTGCCTGATTTAATGATGCTATGAGGGAAATAACACTTGCTGACTATACTGAGAACCCTCTCACATTAAATATGGAAATATCTAAAGAATGTATAGAATCAGGCATGAAAGCGCTTATGGTTACCATGGTTCTGAGCGCTGCCAACTACTCAATAGATGCTCGTGCTGGTTGCAAATTCGATGCGGAGGTGTGCTTAGGATCGTGAATTTTACAAATTACCCATAATTACTTGTTCTTGTCCCCGTCTTCCGTGTTGCATCGATGGTCACAGACTCCGAGTATGCAACCATTGATGCGCCTTGAAGACGACCACAAGCCCAGCGTAATTATATGTAATTTATTTCATCCCCAATCCTAAAACATCGGTTGCCAACTGCCTGAATGCCCGGCCAGACAAAAAACCAGTCATTTTCGGCCGGCAACAATTAACCCATGATATAGTAGCATGGCAAAAGAGTATTTACCTGTATTCAATTATTTTTGTTTATTTTTTTTATATCCATGGTATCAAGTGCAATGGCTGATGAATTGCATTGAAGAAAAGGTACTCCCCCCGCTCCTCGAGGCCATGGAGGATCTGGGCACGGCATCTGATCATATTGCAGAACTTTGGCCTTGTGAAGAGAAACAAGGGGAGAATTGCACTTTTACGGGCTCATGCACACGTCGCAGGCGCTGAACTGCAGTTGTATAAATGCCACCTTCTTGATCTGAATTTTGGTGAGCTCTTCGAGGGGAGATCTGAGAAGGAGAAGGAAATGCTTAAGAAATTATTAGATTACCTCGTTAGTAAAATCCCAGAGGTGATGGAGATGTTTAAGCCCTTCATCCAATCAGGCGTGGAAACACTTAAGGCTGAAACACTTTTGCTTATTGCTCAGGCCTCAATAGCCTTTGTTGAGTTGCAAACCGTAGGAGTGTTTGATTCTATCGCTGTAAAGACTATTACTAAAGTAACAAACCTCCTGGAGTTTATATGTACAGGTCTTGAGGAAGGTTTCGGGGATGGTTCTGGTAATTAGGAGTCAGTTGAGTAAAAACAATCGGGTTTAACAATCATGAATGGGGTCACATATTAAAACTTAAATATTGAGCGAAACATGGAGAAAATATTTAAAAATGTCGACTTTAAGATGTGACCCCATTTAAGTCTTTTTTTCCTTGACCCCTTACCAAACAACAAATATAAAGAATATAAAAAGAGGAAAAATTCCAGGCAGAAAAAAATACACTTTAAGAAAAATTTTTACAAAGGCCTCAATTAAAGCTTATAAGGGAAAAACAAACACGTAATCAATTATACAAAGGAGCACTATATAAATAATAACAACGAAAAAACTACTCACCGGCATTCAGATTTTTTTCTTTATTTTTGTTGTATCCGTGGCATCAAATGCAATGGCTGCTTTTGAGTCTAGGCCAGAACCTCCTAATTTTGGAGCTACAGACCCGTTTCCATATGATCAGGATGCTTGTGATTTCATCGCAGCGGCTTCTGACGATCTGGAGGATGCCTATGAAAACTTTAGACTGCCTTCCTATACAACCAGGATCGTTAGAAGGTTTCAACTTTTAGCGGCTCTTACAAAAATCTCAAAAGCTTTTGCGGAGGAACAATATTATAGAAGTACCTGCTAGTGCGCTGACCCTTCTATTTAATTTTAGTGAGGCTAGCCCTATACCTCTTAAAGCAGATGACAGCTTTGAAGATATTCTTGAGGATATTGATGACTCAAAAGACGCCCTGCATGATGTTATACCAAGGGCGGAGCGTATGTATACCGAGATGCTGGAAGCAGGCGTGGAAACAAAGGTGGTTGCATCAATACTCCTTACTGCCACCGCTCTTGACTAACTTATATTCAGTCTTTTCCCTGTCTCAATGGTTGTCATCAACAAGCTGTTACAAAACGCCAATTTCTGCCTTAAAAAATAAATTTGATCCCAGAATATTCCATGTATGTCTGCGGTCAAATTAATTGTCTGTATTTGCACCTAAAACCGATCAAAATTATTAGATGATATTGAAAACCGTAAAATAATATTGAATAACGCGGGAATGATTCTCCATGGGATTTGGAACAAAATAACGAATGTTTTCGCCAATATTCAATTGCATGAATTTGTCATTATGCCAAACCATATTCACGAAATTATTTCGCCACCCCGGGGGCGGATTCCATATCCGCCCTGTCCATATCCGTTACAAGGGCAAAAATTGATTCTGCCCCTGCTTAAAATGGAGATACAACATGAAAACTAAATCCCGGCAAGAACTCACACTAACAAGTTCTGCTTTTAATGAAGGCTCAATGATTCCAGTAAAATATACATTAAACAGTGAAAATATTTCACCTGACCTATCATGGAACGGTTCTCCTGGCGGGACTAAATCTTTTGTAATAATAATGGAAGATCCGGATATACCCATACCGAAATTTCTGATACCATCATGGGTTCACTGGATTGTATACAACATTCCCCCGGAAACAACCTCTCTTCCGGCAGCC
>DAOWOF010000179.1 GCA_030642205.1 Desulfobacteraceae bacterium
TATTTCCAGACCGCCAGGCTGACGGCATCAAAATCCTTTACATCTACATCATGACCAACCGTTATCATGATCTTTGTAAGGGAAACCTGCCCTTCTCCCAACATCCCAAGGGTATGCTTTAAGGCCTCGCGTGGATAACGTTCCTTGACAGACATCACTGCCAAAGGATGAAATCCTGTTTCAGGATAGGCCCAGATGTCTACAACCGCAGGTCTGATTAATTTCAAAAGCGGGCCTGCCATCTCCTGCAGGGCGACTCCAATATGAAAATCCTCCTGCACAGGCTTGCCTACTACTGTTGCCGGATAGATCGCGTCCCGGCGGGCCAGGACCCTTGTCACCCTGAATACCGGAAAATCAGCGGCATGGGAATAATGACCAAAATGATCACCAAAGGGGCCTTCCCATTGGAGATCCCCTTTCTCAACTGTGCCTTCCAATACAAATTCAGCTGCAGCCGGAATACGGTGACCTGTTTGTTTACGATTAATAACCTTGAGAGGGCTACCCATCATAAAAGCTGCCAGCATCCGCTCATCAATTCCTTCCGGCAAGGGTGCCACAGCAGCAATAGTAAGGGCGGGCGGACCTCCCAGAAAAACACTTACAGGCAGAGGCTGGTCTAACTCTATAGCTTGTTTAAAATGAAATCCACCGCCCTTTTCAATCTGCCAGTGCATGCCTGTGGAAGCTGCATCAAAGCGTTGCAGACGATAAATACCCAGATTACCGCGACCATTTAAAGGGTCTATTGTATGGACCAGAGGCAATGTAAAAAAAGGCCCGCCATCTTCAGGCCAGCAAGTGAGTACAGGAAGTTTATTCAAATCAGCCGGTTCGGCAAGGGTTTCCATAATTGGCCCATTACGCACATCCTTGAGCCGGGCCTTTAAGACTTCCTTCAAACCCTTGCGGGCCTGCCATAGTTTTTTGGGAGTGGGTGGCATAATCTCTTGCGCGAGATCAAATATCTTTTCACCAATCTTTTGAGGCGGGCCACCAAAAACCAGATCCACCCTTTCTTTTGTGCCAAACATATTGGAAATTATCCGATATTGAGATCCTTTAACATTTTCAAATAGCAAAGCCGGCCCATTCTGGGCCAGGACCCGATGCTGAATAATTGTCAATTCCTGATTGGGATCTACTTCGGCCTGAATTCTGATCAGTTCCCCAATTGATTCCAGATGTTTAATAAATGAGCGCAAATCAGGAAAACTCATCGTTTGTCCTCCCATGTTTCGGATGCTGGATGGCCAAAGACCATAAGGACACGATCTATAAAAGAGGCAAGCAGATCATGCATTGTGACTGTTTTAGGAGATTGATCTCCAAACATAAAAAAAGGAGGGGCCAAGGGCATGATGATCCCCCCGGCTATTGCGATTTTTGAGGCATTTTCAAGATCAATCGTTGTAAGAGGTGCCTCTCTCAAACAAAGCAAAAGGGGTCTTTTCTCTTTTAAATGACAATGAGCGCTGCGGGTAATTAAATTATCGCAAATACCAGAGGCAATTTTGGCAAGGGTATTAACAGAACATGGCAATATTACCATGCCACGGGTAGGCACAGAACCGGATGAGAGAGGAGAGGCAAGATCATCATTAGCATGTACCTTGCAAGACTTGTCCAGAAGTTCATCCATATTTCCACGTTCATGGAGATAGATCTTGTCTGCCCACTTGCTTGAAATAATTTCTACAGGCCATGGAGATTTGTCCATTAATATATCCGCCGCATAGATGCCTGATGCGCCGGTTATCCCTAAAATTAGATGCTTTGACATAAAAAGTGAACTCTGCTTAAAATACTGGTTTACAGAATAGGAACCAATGATCCGGCTATACCCGCTATGGTGGAAATCGGGAAGAACCTTACCCCGACAGGAATAATTGGTACATACATAAGGATAAAGGCTGCGACAGCTACTGTCAGAGAGATCCATGAGGCCTGCTCTCCATTATTGATCAACAAGATAATAACCAGGCAGATCACAGAAACAAGATGAAGAATTGCAGCAATTTTTTGGGCCTTGACAGGGCCCAGGCTGGCTGGAAGACTGTGGATGCCATTTTTCTTGTCTGATTCAATATCCATTATGGCATAAATAATATCCGAGCCGCTCATCCAGCAAAAGACAAATAAGGAAAAGACATAGATAGTAAACGAGAAATCAAGATTTCCGGATGCCGCGATAAAGGCTGCCAGGGGAGCAATCCCCAGACAAAATCCAATACCAAAGTGACAAAAACTGGTTACTCGTTTTAAAAGAGAGTAAGCCAATAATGGAATAAGAGGTAAAGGTGACAACTTAAGACACCAGCCTCCAAGAGCCAAACAGGCCAAAAGGTACAGGGCCAGGCCGCAAAATGCAACTATTAAAGCAGATCCCGTTGTCATTTTACCACTTGGCAATTCCCGCATGGCAGTACGAGGGTTAAGGGCATCAAGCCTGCGGTCAAAGATACGGTTAAAAGCCATCCCGAATATTCTGGCTCCAACCGCGGCAATTATAATCAATAAAACCAATGTAAGACGAGGAAAATGGTTTCCTCCACCAATCCAGGCCCCGGCCAGGATTATTGGCAGACTGAAGATCGAATGTTCAATTTTGGTAAAGCTCAAGATAGTTTTAATCATCCTGTTAACCCTTTCCACAAAATATCAGCCAGCATTATGGATGTTTTTTTTACATTTTTAACCAGGATCTCTTTCCCCTCTTCATCAGCTTTATCCGTCACCCCTTTTATGAGTGCGCACCTGATGCCATAGAGATGAGCGGTACGCGCAATGGCAGCGCCTTCCATATCCACCAGATCCCCCCATTGAGCAAGTCTTTCTTTTATTTGTTTATCAAATACCGGTTTATCATTAGACACTAATTCTGCTTGAGGTAAATGAGGCCAGAGTTCGGGGGAACAATCAAAAGGTCCAGCCTGATTATCATCTGCATCCCGATCGCCTTCCATTGCTTTCAGGATACGAAAAAACGTCCCGGTCTCAATATCTTCTGCCAGGGCCCCGCATATCCCGACATTAACCAGGGTATTAATATTATGGCCTAAAATTAATGATTGGGCAGCCAGAGCCGCAGGGACTTTACCAATACCGCTGATCACAACCAAGGTAAGACTTTGGGTATTTGGAAGATCTATACTATACAAAGGAAAAGGTTTTTCCTGAATCATTTCCTTATTAAATTTTGCTAAAAATGGTTTAGCCTCCCAGGGTGTAGCAAATATAATACCTGTCATATAATGATTCCTGCCTTCAAGGCCAGTTCCTCAAGCATATCTATCGCGTCGCGCCCAATACCGCCCAAATCAATACTGAATTCATTAACAAAGGTCTTGATATGGGTCTTTAAAATCTCCGGATCCATTTCCTGGGCGTAGTTACGGATGTATGGCAGAGACTCATCAGGATTATTCTGGGCATGAGCTATGCTGGCTTTGATTAAATTAGTTAACTCTTTTGTAATATCCTTATCCAGATTCTTTTTAACAGCTATACAACCAAGAGGGATGGGCAATCCTGTTTTTTTCTCCCACCACTCTCCAAGATCTATCATTGCCCTGAAACCTGCCTCCTTATATGTAAATCGACTTTCATGTATAATAACTCCACAATCGGCCTTTCCCTGCTTAATTACATCAAAAATCTGATCATAGGGCACAAACAACTTGTTTTTTGCCTCAGGCTTCCATATCTGGAACAGAAGATGAGCGGTTGTCCATTCTCCCGGCAAGGCAATCCGGTATTCGGAAACCCTGTTTAAAGGTATATCCTCGCGTGAAATCAGCATTGGTCCGCAACCAAAACCCAAAGCAGCTCCACTTTCAAGAAGTTTATATTGACCTTTTAGCTTTAGGTAGGCATAAAATGAGAGCTTGGTTATGTCCAAACATGATTTAAAGGCCATGGCATTGAGAGTCTCTACATCATGTATCTTTACAGAGAATTCATGCCCTGAAAAAGATAATAAGCCTTTTGTGAGAGCATGGAACATAAAGGTATCATTGGGGCAGGGAGAATAGCCAAGCGTTAATTTCATAAAAGACAGCCTTTTTTATTTTGGAGTTATGATTTTTTGATATCAAAGAAAATCCATATATAGAACTTCAGCTAAATAATTTCATTGCGTTATCTGCCGGAATTCTCGACAATGTATTAATCTGTACGACTTCTTCGGATTCCTCCCTCTGGCCTTGTGAAATTAATTATCTGACAACCTTATAGCACGCCAAATAGAATCAAGGAAGCCGGAATTTGAATTGAGCCATTTTCAGGAAGTTACTGGTCATACAGCAAATGGCTTGATTATTTAAAGAAAATTCATTATATCAGAAATAATTTTTTAGGAATAGAATCATTATTAAGATAAGGTATTCAATAATGGAAAAAAAATTAATCCAGGAACAAATAAAGTTGCTGCTAAAAGAGAAAAACGCAATTTTATTAGCTCATAATTACCAGCTTCCTGAGGTTCAGGATATTGCCGATCTTTGTGGAGATTCATTGGAATTATCCATAAAAGCATCCAGTACCGACGCGGATGTAATTGTATTTTGCGGTGTACATTTTATGGCCGAGACAGCAGTTATCCTTTCTCCGGAAAAAACAGTGCTTCTTCCAGTCCTGAGCGCCGGTTGTCCAATGGCAGACATGATTTCTGCCAAAGAGCTCAGGGGAAAAAGGGCTGAAATACCCGATGCTGTTGTAATCAGTTATGTCAATACCACGGCCGAGGTTAAGGCCTATACTGATATTTGCTGCACCTCAGCCAATGTTATTCAGATTGCCAATTCAGTTGATCCCGGTAAATCAATTTTCATGACACCTGACCGGAATCTTGCCATGTATGCCAAAAATAATACTGACAGGCAAATAAGCTTCTGGAATGGATATTGTCCTGTCCACAATAACCTAACCGTTGAGCAGGTTCTAAAAACAAAAAAAGAGCATCCGGACGCCATTTTTATGGCACACCCGGAATGCCCCCCTCAAATACTGGATATGGCAGATGAAATTAAAAGCACATCAGGAATGATTGCCTATGCCACCCAATCA
>DAOWOF010000009.1 GCA_030642205.1 Desulfobacteraceae bacterium
CTTTGGCCGGCTTCCGGCAAGTGAAGGACCACCCAATGAATTAAAGGACAACACCACCCGCAAGGGCACCTGGCCTAAACTGATGGTCGATGGTGAAGTAGACGGTATGATTTTGAACTGGGCTCTTGAAGGATCTACCGGGCTTAAAAATTCCATGTTCAGGGTCGCCTATACAAAATTATCCCAGAACTATGTTGAGTATCAGGGGATTGACCTCAATGAATGCCGCTCTATTACAGGCGCCTTTGAAATGGAGATCCCGGGAATAAAAGATTCTCTTTTTTGGCTAAGCCATACCGCTATATTTAGCCTGCCTGCTCTTACCAGTCTGGGTGGCAGCTACCCTGATAATGCAGGAGATATAAGTCTGACTGCCCTGCACCTGCAAGTTAATAATTTAAAGGACAGTGGCCTTGATTTGTTTTTTGCGTTTTCCTATCTTGATTGGTCTCCTAATTCACAAGGGACGGTCCTTGATAATGGCCTGGAACTTGGAATGTGGGGAGACAATGCCACTGGTAATCTGGGAGATAGTCAGGATGGATATTGCTACTATGCCGGACTCAAGTATGTCCTCCCATTACCGGCCCTGAAAAATCCCAGCATCGGGATAGAGTATAACCATGGTTCAAAATACTGGTCAGGCATGTTATCATCAGGAAACGGGGATATTATAAACAAGCTAGGCGTTAATGGCGATGCCTATGAATTATATTATATCCAGCCTTTTTATAAAGACCGGATGTTCTGCCGGCTTGGGGTGGTGCATATGGACTATGAATACCTGAATCCCATGATCATTTACGGCAGCCAGGCGACAAGCGATATGAAAATCACCAATTACTATCTTGTGACCGACATCAGGTTCTAGCCCCCTGCAAGCTCGTGAAGGGAATTCTTTTTACGAGCTTGTCTTTTCAATTATTTGCAATACCCTCTTTTTCACAGCGAATAAGGCACCTTTATTGCATATTATAACAAATTACACCTCTATATTATATATTATTATCTAAAGGAGCCTCCATGAAAAAATTAAACCTTAGCTTGAAACTCAAACAAAAGATAATCCTGGGATATTTTCTGGTTTTATTTTTGATGATTATTGTTGGAGTTTTCTCCCTCCTGCAATTCAAATCCCTGACAAAAAGCGTCGATTATTTGACAAAAGATGTGGCAGAAAAAGTCTCTCTTGCAGGTGAAATTGAATCCACTATTTTATCCATGAGGATAAATGTGGAAAAATATATTTACCAGAATAAGGAAGAGGACAATCTTGCCGCTGAAGAACAAATCAATAATTCCATCAGCATCCTTGAAAAGGCCGGGAAACATTTTTCAACACCCCGGGAAAAAGAAATATTAAATAACATTAAGACCCTGACCAATGAGTATATAGATAAGTACAGAAAGGCTGTTATACGTTATAAAGCCAGGAACAAAAGCATCAAGGGCCTTAATTCAACGGGATTTGAGATCATGGAAGGTCTGGATCAGTACTCCAAATTTAGTATAACTAAAAAACAACTCCTGAGCGTGTTTGATCTTCAAAAAAACTTTACAAGCGCAAGGCTTGAAAGCAGATCTTATATGGTAACCAATAAATCCATACATTCTGACAAGGTAGATTCCTTGCTGGGTGGAATCATGGATAATTTACAGGGCGTCAGGTCAAAACGTCTAAAGGAGATAAGCTATTTAATAGAGGACTATATGGATGCCTTTGAGGGTCTGATATTAGTGACAAAAAAATTAAATCAGGAAGTTTATCAGTCAATACTTCCTATCGCGCCCAAAATCGTGAGTCTCTCCCAGGAGATATCTTCCAGCGGGTGGAAGGAAATGGGAGATACCTCTGTCAAATTAGGCGAAAAGGTCGGTCATGACTCAAAAATAATCATCGGGCTTATTTTATTTTCCATAGCATCAGGAGTTATAATAGCATTAATATCAGCTAATCAGATCATCAATCCAATTTCAAAGGTTGTAGATGGACTCAAGGATATTGTGGAGGGAGAGGGGGATCTTACGGTTCGTTTAGAGATTAAAAACAAGGATGAAGTAGGCGAATTAGTCCATTGGTTTAATCAATTTGTGGAAAAGATTCAATTGATTATCAAGGATATTGCATCTAATGCCACGACAGTTGGCGATTCTGCCACCGAGCTGAACAAGATCTCGGAACAAATGACTGAAGGCGCAAATGACATGGCAGGCAAGTCCAACAGTGTTTCTGCCGCGGCAGAAGAAATGAGCGCCAATATGGGCGTTGTATCAGGAACTACCGGGCAATCTTCCAATAACTTGAATTTAGTAGCTACAAGCATTGATGATATGACTGCTACCGTTAATGAAATCGCCAGCAATTCTGCAAAGGCCCGCACTATAACCGGAGACGCAGTTTTAAAAGCCGAAAGCTCTTCTGCTCAAATGGATGAACTGGGCAAAGCAGCCCAGGATATTGGGGCAGTGACGGAAACTATCACCGAGATATCGGAACAAACAAATTTATTAGCATTAAATGCCACTATTGAGGCTGCCAGAGCAGGTGAAGCAGGCAAGGGCTTTGCTGTTGTAGCGAATGAAATCAAGGATCTGGCCAAACAGACTGCCAGTGCGACTGGAGAGATAAAGTCCAAGATCGAAGGCATCCAGGGAACCACAAACAAGACAGTCAAGCAGATCAGCGAGGTTGTTCAGGTTATAAAAGATGTAAATGAGATTATAACAACTATTGCCGCCGCAGTGGAAGAACAATCAGTATCAAGTAAAGATATTGCCAATAATGTCTCTCAGGCCTCGCAAGGCATCCAGGAGGTTAGCGAGAATGTATCCCAAAGCTCTACTGTTTCAGAGGAAATTGCCAAGGATATAGCAGAAGTAAACCAGGCCTCCAATGAAATGTCCAACAGCAGTTCCCAGGTAAATTTGAGTGCCTCTGAACTAACAAAACTGGCCAGCAAGCTTAATGAAATGGTAGGAAAGTTCAAGGTTTAAACATGTGTCATACTTTAATGTTTATATGAAATAAGGCCGTTATTTTCACCTTCGCGGGAATGACGGCCTTATTCTTTGCTAGATTACATCAATAACACGATACCAGGAGAGACTGTTTGAGAACAGGAATTTTTTCTTAAATCAGGGTTTCTCGGTTAAGACTACAGATATCTCCACTGGTATGCCCTGTCTCAGGATTTGAATATTGACGCTGTTCCCAACTTTTTCTCTGTTAATTCGAAATGTTAAATCTTGCATATTGAGAACAATATGATTGTTCAGAGCAAGGATGATATCTCCGCCAATGCGTAATCTTTGGCCATTAAGAATGATTTCTCGGTGGCCGCCCCGTAATCCTGCCTCATAAGCAGGGGCTCCCCTTATTACGTCAATCACCAGGACCCCTTGTTTGGTTTTCAGCGCCAGGCTTCGTGAAAGTTCTGGTGAAACGGGGATCCCCGTAATCCCAAGCCATGGCCTGGCTATGGAATCTGAGGTGATAAGCCGGGTTGCGATTTGTTTGGCTCTGTTTATTGGAATGGCAAATCCTATTCCCTGGTATCCTCCGGAAAGACTGAATATGGCTGTATTGATACCAATGACCTCACTACTTGAATTTAGTAATGGACCCCCTGAATTACCAGGATTTATAGCCGCATCGGTTTGAATCAGGTCATCAATTTGATTACCGGCCTCATCTCTGATACTCCGGTTTAAAGCACTCACTACTCCGGTTGTCAGAGTATGTGAAAGACCAAAAGGATTGCCAATGGCGATTGCCTTCTGGCCTTCTTTAAGGGTATCTGAGTCTCCCATAATAGAGGTCACTTCCACGTAGTCAGGCGGGATCCTTATGACAGCCAGGTCAGAGGCTGGATCACGTCCAACAAGTATGGCAGAAACCTTCCTGCCATCTGCCATGGTTACGGTAATTTTTTGAGCCTTGGCGACCACATGATTATTTGTCAGGATATAACCTCTATGGTCAACAATAAAGCCGGTTCCCTGGCCTTCTTTGGGAATAATTTCCATCCAGAAATTGAGGCCAAGGGTTGTAGTGGCAATATTAACTACTGCCTTATGAACCTTTTCAAAGACTTCAATATTGATTTTTTCATCAGCTGAGATAATAACAGGCTTATGGATATATTCGTCCGAAGTGAGGTTGAAGTCGAGAGATTCAGGATCAAGCCGTTTATCTGGGAGGGGTAGAAATTCATTACGGAGAAACCATAGAATGACTGCAAGGCAGATTATTATTATCCATAAGTTTTTTAGTTTAAAATTTGTTATCATAATAGAAATTATACCTTCAAAATATTGTACTAATATTCTTTCCTTCTTTCAGGTCTCAAGAGCCTTTGGATTCTGCTTATATGCTTTCTGAAAGTGTTTTTGTGGGGGTGGCCAGCAAGTTCCATTTGGGTTTTTTGCATGAAGGTAATATTGCATACTGTGCTGGAAGTTTCTAGTCTATTTTAGGCAGATTAATAATTAAGCATAATCTCACGATAAGTTTGGGTTGACATCTTTATGGCCATGATTTAAAAAAATAGTCAAAGAAAGATTTCAATTAGATTAATGCCTAAGGACAAGTCCTAAGGGACTTTTACAGCGCCATCCAAATTTCATTGCGATCTTTAAAACATGTCCTGTTTCATTTACGTTCAAGAAAGGCTAAAATTTTAACCGCAGGAATCTATTACGTATTTTGAGGATTAAAATTTTCATCTGACACAGAGACTGGCGAGATAAGCGCAGACTTTGAAAAGACAGTTTTCGTTCAGTCTCTATCTAACAATCAAACCATTGTTCCTGTAATGATCTTTTCGATTATAAGTTAAAATCAATAAGTTAAGGAGGAAAATAGATGAGGAGAATCATGCCTTTTGTGAAATTTATAATTATCTTTATTTTTATTATTGTGGGAAATAACGTTTTTGCTCAGGATGTGAAGGTCTATTCTCTAAAAGAAAGTATTTCCGAAGCAATTGCCAACAACTGGGCCATTAAGGCAAAAACAGAAAAGATCGAACAAGCTGCTCAACTCAAAAAACAGGCCAGGGCCGGATTTCTCCCAAAGATAAGCACTTCCTATGCTTATACAGGTCTTAATGAAACGCCGATTATGCGTATGGGTGCTTTGCCCATTTCCGCAAACAGCCCTTATGCGGCTTTATCAGGCATGTTTGATGGTCTGCAAGCTGGTTCCAAGGAAAATTTTCAATGGAAAACCTCCATAACTCAACCGATTTTCACAGGTTTTGCCTTGATAAGTTCTTATGAGCTTGCAAAATTAGGGATTGATTCTTCCGTAATAGACAAGGAAAAAGAAATCCTGGATGTGGCCCTTAATGTTAAAAATGCCTATTTTGGAATACTTCAGGCCGATAAAGCCCTGGATGTCGCCGAAAAGGCCGTGGAATCATTAGAGTCTCATGTGAGGGTAGCGAAAAGCCATTATGATGTGGGGATGACGCCTATAAATGAATTTTTAAAGGCTGAGGTTGAACTGGCTAATGCAGCCTATAGCTTGATAAGGGCGATTAATGGTACTAAATTGGCGCGCACTTATTTTAATACGGTATTAGCCAGGGATATCAATAGCCCCGCTCAAGTAGAAGATGTCCGGGACTTTACGCCTGAACGTGGAGAATTCCAGGATTATCTAAATAAATCTTTAGCTAATCGACCCGTTATCAAGCTTCTTGACATTCATATTAAGCAGGCGGAACAACAGACCAGACTGGCAAAAAGCCGTCTTTATCCCGAGGTCGCTCTAAGTTATGATTATATAAAGGAAGGAGATGAAGCAGATGTTTCAGGCAGCGATTATCATGACGCCAACCGTTGGCAGGTCGTGGCATTTGCTTCGTGGACTATTTGGGAATGGGGAAAGAGAACTGCCGCTATAAAAGAAAAAAGACATTTCCTGAAGGAATTAATTAATACCCGAAAGGCATTGATTGATAATATTAGTCTTGAACTTAAAGATGCCCTCTTAGCCCTGGATGAGGCTGAAAAAAACATTCCCACTACTAAAAAGGCCGTTGAGCAGGCGGAAGAGAATCTCAGGGTAAGCCAGGAACGTTATAACGTCCAGATGACTACTTCCACTGAAGTTCTTGATGCCAATACACTACTTACCCAGGCAAAAACAAATTATTATAACGCGTTTTATTCCCATAGCTTGTCAACAGCTAAATTACAGAGGATTCTTGGCGCCTATTGATATCTCTCTTCCAGGAAAGAGCATGCCAGTGTCTCAAATTTTAATCCTCAGAATACTTGAATGTATTCTTTGGGGTTAAAATTTTTTAATTTTTGTTCAGGGCCTAATTATGTTTTTAAGTGTCCATATAATAGAAAATTGTGTAAAATAGAGTTTAAGCCAAATGCCTGGAGACATTTTTCCCTGCATATTTTACTAGACCGCAAGAATAGCCTCCTGGTGCGAAAATCAGGTTCAGTCAGCTAGTTTATTAATGATTCAATTATTCCATATTAACAAAAATTTTGGTGGAAAACCTGCTATACTTGATCTGAATTTAAAGATTCGAGCAGGAGAGTTTGTATTTGTGACAGGACCCAGTGGCGCGGGTAAAACCACTTTGTTGCGGTTGATCTTTGGTTCGGACATTCCCGACAGCGGCCAGATATTAATTAATGGAATTAATTTATCCCGTATCAATCGTTCAAAGCTTACCTTTCTGCGACGTAAGATAGGTTTTATTTTTCAGGATTTCAGGCTATTACCAAAAAAGACAGTTTTTGACAATGTAGCCCTTGCTTTGGAAGTAGTAGGAGAGAGAGCAAATAATATTAAAAAGAGTACACGACAGACACTTAAATTAGTGGGTCTGGCTGAAAAAGAAAAGGCCTTTCCATTACAGCTGTCAGGGGGTGAGCAACAACGAGTAGCAATTGCCAGGGCTATTGTAAAAAAACCTTTAATCCTTTTGGCAGATGAACCAACGGGGAATCTTGACCCGATACTTACACAGGATATAATGGTTCTTTTTCGGAGTATTCATCTAAAAGGAACTACTGTTGTTATTGCAACTCACAATCAGGAACTTATGAATAATACGGCCTTAAGAAAAATCCCCTTACAAAAAGGGAATATAATTGATTGTTAATCTTGATAGCTTCGGAAAAAGTTTTATGTGTTCCCGCAGTTACTTCACCAGAGCATGAATGTCATTTCTTAAACTACCATATTTTTTTAAAGAGGCGGTTAATAATATGATGAACGATAGTTTTGTTCATTTAATTAGCCTTGGCACAATAATTGTTTCGATGCTTATCTTTGGTACATTTCTACTCTTGTCTTTCAATATCAAGACCTGGCTTGAAGATTGGGGTCATTCTTTAACCATGGCCGTTTATCTTGAAGATGACATTAGCCTTACAAACAAGGATCATATTGCTGCTTTTTTGAAAAGTGTGCCTTCCGCAAAAATAAAACGTTTTATTTCCAAAGATGATGCTTATAGGGATCTTAAAATTGCCCTGGGTCCACATTCGGATATCCTGGAGGGATTACCGAATAATCCCTTGCCGGCTTCATTTGAGGTTATTCTCGATATACATGAAGCCAATATTGATGGTTTTAAAAAATTTCAAAAAAAGCTTGAGAGCTATAAAGGAATTGAGGAGGTACAATTTAGTGAGGATTGGTCCAGGCGTTTTGAAGGGATGATGAATGTGGTCAGGTATATTGGATTTACTATTGGAGGCTGTTTCTGTTTATGTGTCCTTTTTATTATTACCAATACCATTAAATTAACTCTATATTCACGGAGTAAAGAAATTGAAATTATGAAATTGGTTGGGGCCACAGATTATTTTATCAGGGTCCCGATACTGATAGAAGGGTTGATTCAAGGATGCCTTGGAGGACTCCTGGCCATCCTGGCACTCTATTGTGGCTATTTATTGCTTGTTACCAAGAAAATTTCTTTTTTAAGCCTGGCCGTATTAGAATTTCAATTTTTACCTTATGAATATTGGCTTTCAATATTTGTCATTAGTGTGATACTAGGACTAATTGGAAGCATGATAGCAGTTGGAAGATTTGTCAATTTATGATTTGGATGGAGCCAATTTCAAAAAAAAACAGTTTCGTTTTCCTTAAATCTTTTCCTCTTACCTTGCCCAATTTCTTTTTCATGAAAGCCTTGCAAATTTTTATCTTAACTGGTCTTGTTTTTTTTAATTTACTATTTGTTATGGCAAATGATTCAATACTTTTATCCTATAAAAAACAGGATCGGATAAAGAAAATTGAGAGTCAACTTTCCCAGGAAAAAAGCAATCTTAGGGTCTTTAATGTTCATGAAAAAGATATCCTGGCTCAGTCGACTATCCTGGGAAGGGAGATCAAGGCAAAAAAATTAGATATGATGGAGGTGAAGGAATCGATTGCTTTGGCCAATAAAGAGATAAGGAGGCTTAAAAAACAATTGGCCAGGAGCAATGAGATTTTAATAGATGCCCAAAATCAGATGGCTAAAAGGCTTTATGTGTTATATAAATATACCAAAAAAGGTTATTTAAAAACTTTGGTCAATGCAAAAAGCCCGGATCAATTCTTGCAAAGAATTAAATACCTTAAGGAAATCATTAAAGAAGATCAAATACTTCTAATACATTTGGCTGACAAGATAAAAAAAAATAAAAAGAATCAGGCATTAATTAGTCAACAAATTATGGATAAGGAAGATGTTAATCAGAAAAAGGAGCTTCAATTATCAGCCTTGAAAAACCAACTTGAAGAAAAGGTACTCCGTCTCATAAATATTCAGAAAGAGAAAGAATTTTATGAGACCTCCGTGTCAGAGCTGCAGCTGGCGGCCAGGGATCTCAAAAAGGCTATGTTAAAGATTGAGAAAAAAGATACCTTTTTGATTAAACATAACTCTTTTTTCAAGGCCAAAGGCAAGTTACCCCTTCCTCTGAGAGGGTTTGTGATAAGTGCCGGTGAGTTGTTGGGAAATAACACGATAAATCTTCATAAAGGGATTTTTCTTGAAGTAGTTCATGATCGACGTGTCAAGGCTGTTTTTCCCGGTAGAGTAGATTTCTCAGGTTGGTTGAATGGCTATGGCCAGGTTATTATTATCAATCATGGTTCACATTATTATACTATTTCAGCTCATCTCCAAAAAAGGAATAAGGGTGAAGGAGATATGGTTGCAGGGGGAGAAACTATAGGATTGCTGGAAAAGAATGAAAAAGAAAGGGTTGGCCATTTATATTTTGAGGTTCGTAAAGATGGAAAAACTCTCGACCCATTACAATGGTTGAATATGCCCTGAAAAATTAATTTTAATTGTAGGAGGAATAAATATGCAAATTCCACAAAAGAAGTTTTGGATAAATATGATCTTTGTGATTCTTTTTGTGAGTGGAATTCTGCTATTAAGTGGAAATCGTGGTGTTGTTAAGGCAAATACCAAGGAAATTTATAAAAACATTGAGGTCTTTGCCGAAGTTCTCAAGATAATTGAAAAAAAATATGTAGAGGAACAGGATCCTAAGGAATTGATTTACGGGGCTATTAACGGAATGGTAAGCAGCCTTGATCCCCATTCTTCATTCATGAAAAAAGAAGAGCATCAGGAATTGATGATGGAGACTAATGGGAGCTTTACCGGCATTGGCATTGAAATAACAACCAAGAATGGTTTCCTGACAGTTGTTTCTCCTATTGAAGGCACTCCTGCTTATGATGCTGGCATTGAGGCCGGTGATCAAATCCTCATGATTGAAGATAAATATACAAAAAAGATGTCCATGATGGAGGCAGTGAAAAAAATCAGGGGACCAAAGGGATCTCAGATAAAATTGACAATTGGGAGAAATGGTGAGAAGAATCCGCTGAAATTTACTATTACACGGGGCGTGATTCCCTTAAAAAGTGTCAGGTTTCATCTTTTGGCCCCTGGAGTGGGTTATGTGCGTGTCTCCAATTTCAGGAGCAATACATCCTCTGATATTATATCAAGCCTTGATAAAATGGAAAAAGAAGGTCCCTTAGAAGGTCTTGTCATGGATTTACGAAATAATCCTGGCGGTTTATTGGATCAGTCCATTCAGGTTTCTGACCTTTTTCTTGATAAAGGGATAATTGTTTCAACTAAAGGAAGGGATCCTTACCAAAATAAAATTGAATATGCCTCGAAAAATAAAAAGCCCAGAGACTATCCGATAATTATTTTAATAAATGGTGGCAGTGCAAGCGCTTCGGAAATCGTAGCAGGAGCCTTGCAGGATAATAAAAGAGCAATAATTATTGGCTCCAGGAGTTTTGGGAAAGGCTCTGTTCAGACAATTATGCCTCTCTCTGATGGCTCCGGGTTACGGTTGACTACAGCTCGTTATTATACCCCAAGTGGACGTTCCATACAACTGGATGGAGTCATTCCTGATATTGAGCTGGCTTTTATCCCTCCACAGGAAGAAAAAAAAGAGGATCAAAAGATTCATTTTTTCAGGGAAGAAGACCTGGATCGCGCAATGCCAAATGAATCAGTAAAGAAAGAAAAAAAAGAGACTGAAAAAAAGGATCAAAAGGTAAAACTTCTCCTGGAAAAAGACAATCAGCTTCGTTATGCTCTGGAGTTAATGAAAAGTTGGGAGATATTTTCAAGGATTAATGGTGGGCATGGAAATAAACAATTATAATTGATGGCGTCTTGATCGTATCATATCCTGTGTGTAAATATTTTAATTAATAACTAATATCTAATGGAAAAATATGGTGAAAAATCCAAAAAATATCTAACACTCATTTTTATCATTTCAATCTTTTCTTTGAGCATTATTGTTGCATGGCTTTTGGCTGATTATCTCCTTGAGAGACATTTGAAAACCATCCCGGTTTATGAAGAAATTAATGCTCCATCAAGTATCTTAAATGATCTCATAAGGGAAATTGATTATGCGATTTATAATAACGGGACGTCTAAAAAAGATATTACCTTCCTGGGTGTTGAGACGAGGTTTAAAGATGATTTTATATGGGAATTTACCAAGATATTAATTAAATGCAATAATAATGAATTAGCACAATACATAAAAACCAGCCTGAAAGAGAAGCTTTACAAATTAAATACAGATATAGATTTGAGGATAGAGCAAGAAGGTCTTGACATAATCTGTCATGTTTTTATTAAAGATTTTTATACGCATCAGATTATATTAAAGATAGAAGAAGAGATAGAACCGGATAAAAAACTGGCCAAAGTCAGGCTGGCAATTATTGTAGATGATATAGGTTATAATCGTGATATTGCCTTTTCACTTATAGATATTGATCTACCTCTTAGCTTTTCATTATTACCATTTGCTCCTTTTACTAAAACTATACTTCAGGAACTTGGCAAAAGGGGAATTAATTATATGCTGCATCTGCCAATGGAGCCAAAAGGATATCCATCAGTTGATCCAGGGCCAGGCGCACTCTATGAAGATATGGATGAAAAGGAGATAATCAAAATTTTGTTAAATGATTTGTGCATGGTGCCTGGAGTCTTAGGGGTCAACAATCATATGGGCTCATGTTTTACAGAGAATACAGATAAAATGATTATTGTACTGAACAAATTGAAGGAGAAGGGACTATTCTATATTGATAGCAAGACCACCAGTGAAACCGTGGGCTATAAGCTGGCAAAAAAGCTGGGGTTAAAAACGGCAAAACGCAGCGTTTTTCTGGATAATGACTTGACGCCCAAAGCCCTGCAAATCCAAATGGAACGTCTCCTGAGCATAGCAAGACATAATGGGGTGGCAATTGGGATCTGTCATCCCCATAAAGAGACGCTTGAGCTATTAAAGAAGAACATTAAGAAAATAAAATCCGGCTATGAAATGGTACCAGTTTCAGAACTTGTTAACATGGATTTTAATGGATCGTAATGACCATCCTGATCCTTGAACATCCGCGAATATTATCCTCAATTCATTTTAATGATATTGCCAATACACCTCTCTGGTCCTGCCTCATGGGAGGTTACGGAGCTGCTATCCTAAAGGAGTCAGGGCTGCAGGTAAAGTTTTTAAACGCTGCCGAAAAATGCTGGGATTTTGTAAAAACAAAAGAAGCAATCCTGGAGATTTCACCTTCTTTATTGAGCATCAATGGCATCTATTTATGGGAACATACCGGATGCTTCTTTGATTTTATTGCTGATTTAAAGACTTCTGGTTTTAATGGGCATATAAATCTCTTTGGTTTTTTTCCTACTCTTGCCTGGACAAAAATTCTTGAAAAATATCTTCAAGTGGATTCTATTATAGTAGGAGAGCATGAAAAGACCTTGGATGATCTGGCAAAATGTATGGAAAATGGTGGGACTTGCCAGGACATCCCGGGCTTGGCCATGCGAAAAGAAAACAGCTTAATCTATAATAACAAACGCCAGCCTGAAGTCGATCTGGACGGTTTTTCATTTCCAGCAAGGGATCTGGAAGGAGTATCCACTGCCAGTATCCTTGCAAGCCGTGGATGTTATAACCATTGCTCTTTTTGTCCTATTCCAACCTTTTATAATAATGGCCCCCTGTGGCGGGGACGTTCTCCCTATAATATTTTCAAGGAAATCAAAGAATTAATTGATCTTGGTATCAGGGATTTTTATTTCGTAGACCCAAATTTTGTAGGCCCTGGAAAAAAAGGCAAAGAACGTATTATACAATTAGCTGAATTGCTTGCTCCCCTGGAAATTACATTTGGCATGGAAACCAGGGCCAATGATCTGGACAGCCGTCTATTGGAATCACTTGTAAAAGCAGGCCTTAAAAGCCTGCTTTTAGGAATCGAAAGTGGTTCTAAAAAGATCCTGGGAAAACTCAATAAAGCAGGCTCTCTAAATACAAGTGAAAAAGCCATAGGCTTATGCCGTTCCTTTGGCATTGAACCTGAAATTGGTTTTCTGATGTTTACACCAGATTCTTCTATTATAGATATTCAGGAAAATTTTGAATTTCTACTCAGAAATAACCTCCTGGACAGGCTGGAACGAACAGTCAATCTATTATCCCACTACCAGATTGTATTAAAAGGAACTGCCGGCTATAATTTATTTAAAACCCAGGGCCGCCTGGAAAAAATAGGAGCTTTAGGTTTTGAGGGTGAGATAAGCTATGCCGATAATGCTGTTGAGTGGCTGAAAGAAGTCGTAGTTCATCTATGCAGGGATTTGCTTTATCAGATGGGGCAAGCCGATTCACTCATCCATTGGCAATATTTCGATGATAATAAGGAGATCTTTAAAAAAATAAACGGAGCGCTGGTTCAGGTTTTTAAGGAGCTTCTCAAAAAATCTCAAAAAGGAAGACCTTTTCCTGATCCTGAAATCACCAAAAACGATATGCGGCGTTTCCTGCATGGTTTTGTTTAGCGACAGTTTGTTGAAAATCCAGCAAATATAAGGCTAAAAGGAAGATCGCAAGCGCTTGAAAGATATAACTATATATTAATTGCTGCCCCGTTTTTACAGGGTTAAGGATTTTCGCAACAAAAAGAGGGCTTTTTACATCTCAATTTTGGAATCCATAGCCAGGCGTTTAGCCCCGCATGATCTGAAGGCCATAATCCTGATTCTGATTTACCCTGTTTATTATTGCCTGTTACCACAGCAAATACAGGGCCAAGTGGGGAAAAGGGTAAATGCCCACAATTATTCCGTACAAAGATAAGGTCAATCCTTTCATAAAGGACGGATCTTTTATTTAAAAGATTTGCTTCCTGACAGCATGTGTATCCTGGGCTATAATGCCAGAAGCCGCGTTTCCAGACATCAATAAAACCGCTTTCTCTAATTATGCTGTAAGGCTGTGCCGCAGCATCTTGAGGTGAACTGTTAAAATCACCAATCAGGATAACGGGCAGGGTTTCGCACTCAAGTTCCGCCATTAATTCTTTAGCCTGAAGAGACTGAACCATCTCATACCCTTCCCCCTGAACTTCCAGATGGGTATTTACCACCCGATATGATTTTTTGCCAATTCTGGCATCAACAGCAACAAAACCACGAGTAAAGTCAAGGAGGTTGTCTGTATAATTTTTGGCAGTAATATTTGATGTAATAATATTGCTGCGCTTTAAAATTATATCTCTATCCGTGAGTCTGACATCATCAAAAAGCGGTGTTTCTCCTGGAAAACCAACCAGCATAGGCAGTTCCACATCAGCATTATTGACCATTGCAGCCACCTCATAATTGAGGCCTCTATCAGCCAGCGCGTTCAAGAGAATATCTAAATAGTCATAAAGAATATCTTTAGCCGGAGATGGGTTTCCATATATAAAATCACCAGGTGATTGAGTCCTGATGAGAGAAACCTCCTGAAGTCCAATTAGATCAGGTCTTAGCCTGGCAATCTCATCTGCCAATGCCTCGGCTCGTTCAGGAAAATTGGTCTCATGAACAGTCTTCATGACATTGGAAACTGCTATTGGCACATTCATCGGGTTTGAGGTATCAACTGAAAAGATTTCAAATAAGTCCGCTCCCACGTAAAGGTTACGGGTCATAACTTTTACCAATGGCCCAACTCTTAAGGAGCAATGATTTTTTGCTATTGCCGGCATACTTGAAATTGCGAGCAAAAATAGACATATAAAAATGTTGGCAAAAAATATCTTGAATGTGCTGATTATATTATTTGAGAAAGTTATCATTAAGAAATTCCTCTTTTTTGATGCTAATATTAATGTAATAAGATACCGTAAGTATTCAGCTGCACTGATTTCAGACATGCTTCAGATTATACCTGAAGGCTATACATATCAGCTAAATACTTACAAGATACCTTGTATAATATTATTATCAAGCATTATTTTGTCTGCTTGTATGTTTTTGCTTCCACGGCTAAAATTAGACATCTGAATTACCAAAAATCAATCTTGATTGTTTGTAATCTGGAAGTATAGTTTTTCTTTACAATGATTGTCTTGATAGATAAGGAGTTTCTATTATGTATGTAACCATTGGAACTTTTAATTTAAACAATCTTTTTTCGCGGTATAATTTCAAAGGAGAGATAGATGCGTTTTCTAATAATAAATCCGATGTCCATTCAGATATATTATTCAACTTTGATAACAATGATTTCTTAAAAGTTCGTACATACAAGGGCAAACTTGTTAAAGCTAAAGATCCCTTATCATCACAAGCAATTGCTGACCGAATATTAAAAATGAATCTTGACATCCTGGCAGTACAGGAGGTCGAGGATATTGATACTCTTCTCCAGTTCAATCGAAAAAAGCTTAATGACTTATATCCAAATGTTATCCTTATTGAAGGAAATGATCCCCGCTTAATTGACGTTGGCTTACTTTCAAAACTTCCTATAGGAGGTGTTACATCCTGGCAGTATGCCTCTCATCCTGATGACCCGAACAGGAAAATTTTTGGCCGCGATTTGCTGGAAGTTCAGATCCTTAATCCTAAAAGGACACGCAGGCTTTTTACTATCTTCAATAATCACCTCAAAAGTCATTATATTGATTTCAGAGATGATCCAATAGTTGCTGACAAGAAAAATCGTATTTGTCGGTATCATCAGTCCGAAACTATAGCAAAAATTGTGAAGGCTCGTACGAGGCCTGGTAGTAAATTTGTAATCCTTGGTGACATGAATGATCCACCTGACTCTCCTGAACTCATGCCTTTTGTTAATGATTCAGAACTTAATTTAACTAATGCTCTGTCCAATCCATCTGAAACTCGTCCTGCTAAAGCGGATTATCCGCCTCCTGCCAGCACAAGCTGGACCCATCGTTTTAAGCCATCAGGCAAGCCTGCTCAATATGAACTATACGATCATATTTGGCTTAGCCATTCGCTAGCAAAAAAACAAACAGAAGCCTGGATTGACCGAAGAACAAAACATGGCGGCAATGGGAGTGATCATGACCCGGGATGGATTGAAGTAAAGATCTGACAAGTGCGGCCTTTTTAAGATATTTGAAAATTCTGACTAAGGGTCTGCACGACATTTCGTGACAGACCCTAATCCACATTGCTCATCAAAAAGAATAGATTATAATAGAGGGCAGTTATATGAATTGTCCAATTTGCATGGCAGATGGACTATTGGAATTTATACGATTTGACAAATGGACTGTAAAAAGATGCCCTCAGTGCGGGCATGGTATCACTCACCCTTTTCCAAGACAAAATGAATTAGACAAACTATATGATGAAAAATATTTCAAACAACATTACCAAGAGATAAATCCTAATCAAAAGGTTTTTTCTAAAAAGATCAAACATGAATCATCGCGTGTGAAATTCCTGATGGCATCAAAACAGAAAGGAAATTTATTGGATGTTGGCTGCGGAAAAGGATATTTTTTATACGCCTGCAAAAATAATTTTAATTGCACCGGATTTGATATTTCAGGTGCAAATGAAGATTTTATTAGGAATACACTTAAGCTCAATCTTGAAATTTCGTCCTGGAATGAAGCTCCTTTTGAGGACAGATCGTTTGATGCCATAACAATGTGGCATAGTCTGGAACATCTTGCAAATCCTTTCTATGCTTTGCAGAAATGTATTGGCTGGCTAAAACAGGATGGCATAATAATTATAGAGGTTCCTAATCACAGTGGAACTGACGCTAAAATATTGTATAACAAATGGCCAGGCTGGGACATTCCATTTCACTTGCACCATTTTACACAAAAATCATTATCGCTGATGGTAGAAAAACTAGGCTTGGAAGTGTTTAAAAAAGACACTTATCATTCTGAATTTATAAAAAAAGATTTGTCAAAGAATTTATTTATAAAACCCTTTGCGCGCATGATTGCTAAAAGATATGATGGAGCAGGCATAGTGATCCATTGCAGGAAAAAACAGGCATGAACATAGATAAAGAAAAAGATATTTCTGTAATAATAGTCAATTATAATACTCTGGATTATCTTTCAGGCTGCCTTGAATCTGTTGCACAACAATCCGATATCAGTTTTGAAACAATTGTTGTTGACAATAATTCCCGGGATCAAAGCTGCTTTATGGTGAAAGAAAAATTTCCATGGGTAAATCTGATTGAAAACAAAGAAAACCTTGGATTTGCAAAAGCAAATAATCAGGCAATAAAAATCTGTCGGGGCAGATATGTTTTTTTTCTCAATCCTGATACAACGGTCGAACCAGAGTGTTTTCAAAAAATGTTGGCTTTTATGGACAAGAATCCTCAAATTGGTCTGGCCGGAACGAAATTACTGTTTCCGGACCAATCTTTCCATCCCTCCGTCGGAGACAGATATCCTGGTGGGCACCGTGCTGAAAAAGTCATGAAAGGTCTGACCGGAGATATTGCATGGGTTTTAGGAGCCAGCATGATCTCCCCCATGAAAATGATCAAATCCCTAAATGGGTTTGATGAAAAGTTTTTCCTGTACGGAGAGGAACAGGACCTATGTCTGAGAATTAGAAGAAGTGGCTTATCCATAGGATACATACCTGACGCAACTGTTATCCATTGGGGAGGAAAAAGCGAGAGAGGGAATCTTCCAGCTGAGGTATGGTCAAAAAAAATAAAAGCAGAATATCTTTTTTATAGCAAACATTATCCTGAAAAAACTATCCAGGCCATAAGACGCGCGGATCTTATGCAGGCCTGTTGGCGTATTTTTTCAATAAACCTGGTAATCCCCTTTACAAAAAATAAAGATGAGCTCAAAAACAAATTAAGTAAATATACTCAGGTCGTTAAAATTCTCCGCTCCAGGACCTGACTTATGAATTGATGGACTCGAAAAAGTCCTGCCACAGGCAAGGACGGGTAAATCCGGATCTGTGGTAGAGATTGATCAATTTCATTTATGTTCAAGGAAGGCGAAATTGAGAGAAAGGGGCAGCCTTATCCATACCAAGTAACTATGAAAAAAATACTAATGTCTCTCTTATTGGGCGCTATCATATCAACGGGCGCCTTATATCTTGCTTTTTGTAATGTACCCTTTGAGGAACTTGGGGCTTACCTGTTATCTATAAATTATTTTTGGGTAATACCATCCTCCTTTATTGTGATTTTTAGTTTTTTTGTTCGTGTCCAGCGTTGGCGTATTATCCTGAAAGATTTTTGCTCAATTAGTTTCTGGCAAGCTTTCCATCCCTTATTTATTGCCTTTATGATAAACTGTGTTCTACCAGCCAGAGTTGGAGAAGTAGCAAGGCCACTCATATTACAGAAAACAAATCATATCCCTTTTGCAACCGGACTGGCTACAGTTGTTGCCGAAAGGGTAATGGACATGACCGTTTTAATCTTACTTTTCGGAATATTATTAATAACCATAGAAATAGATCCTAATCATGATATTTTATTTGATAATCAACATCTGAACAAAACTACCCTAAAATTGATTGCCTGGGGCATTCTCTATTTTTTAATAATCATATTGATCAGCATAGCATTATTAAGATTAAAAAGATCAAGGCAATTCATTATCAACGCAATGGTCCTCATGTCAGGATATCTTTTCTTTTTCAATACACAATTACAAAAAAAAGTGAGAAAAACTATTTCCTTAAAATTAATTACTTTTTCAGATAATTTGGCCAAAGGGCTGTTTTTTATAAAAAAACCAAAATTAATTGCCAGTTGTTTTAGTTTGTCTTTGATAATTTGGTTCCTACATGCCTTTTCTTACTATATATTGTCTCTAGGATGTATAGGGATTGAATTATCTTTCCCTGAATTAACCGCTGTTATGATTATCGTCTGTTTTTTTATTCTTCTGCCTTCTGTGCCTGGTTACTGGGGGCTTTGGGAGGCAGGTGGCATATTTGCTCTTTCCCTGTTCGGGATTGCCAATAAAGAAGCTGCCGGGTATACTCTTGTAAATCATGCCATCCAGATATTGCCAGTCATTATTATTGGTCTTATTTCAGCATTAATAATCAGTATAAATTTATCTAAAATATTTAGTACTACAGGCCCGTCTAAATACCCATAATTGGAATTACTGGCAGGTTTTAATGGTGCCTTGACAGAAATAGCTAATATCGTAATAATTAAAAGCGAGTAATTATTCAGCTATTCTAATAAATTGAGGAACAAATGAAAAAATGACCAAACTTCCTGTAATCGGCATTACCATGGGAGATCCTGCAGGCATTGGGCCGGAAATAATTATCAAGGCTCTCAAAGATCAAAACCTTTATGAAATGTGCTCTCCTGTAATTCTGGGAGACCCATCGATCCTTGCCTTGAGTGGATCTAAATGTCTCCGTGACCCTGAATTAAATCTGATCAGAAAACCAAACGAAGCTATTTCATCTCCAAAAAGGTTAAATTTGATTAAAATTTCTGATATTAATAACAGTGACTTTCATCCAGGAAAACCTACTATTGCGGGAGGGCTGGCTATGGTTCAGTATATTCTCCATGCGGTGGAACTCACGCAAAAAGGGAAGCTTGACGCTATTGTAACCTGTCCTATCAGTAAATCCTTGATGCATCAGGCAGGTTATACCTTTGACGGTCACACCGAATTGCTTGCCCACCTTACAAATACATCAGAATATATGATGATGCTGGCCGGAGATAGACTGAGAGTAACTTTGGCAACTATTCACTGCGCCCTTAAAAAAGTACCCTTGATCCTCGATATTCCAAAAGTTTATCAAACTATTGTCATGACAGCAGAGGCCCTCTTAAAGGACTTTGCCTTAAAGGATCCCCATTTGGCCGTGGCAGCACTTAATCCCCATGCTGGAGAAGGGGGGCTATTTGGTTCGGAAGAAGATGAAATAATTACTCCAGCCATCCGAAAAGCCCAATCTAAAGGTTTCAGGGTAAGCGGCCCTTATCCTCCTGACACGATCTTTGTCAAGGCTGCTTCAGGAGAATTTGACGCAGTGGTAGCCATGTATCATGATCAAGGATTGATTCCTCTCAAGCTTCTTCATTTTTCAGATGCCGTTAATATTACCCTTGGTCTGCCAATTATCAGGACTTCGGTAGACCATGGAACTGCTTATGATATTGCAGGTAAGGGACAGGCCGATCCATCAAGTCTTATAGCAGCTATCAAGATGGCCGTTATGATAGTAAAAAACAGGCAATAATATTTCTACAAAAAATTATCAGCAAAGAGGAACAAGCTACGATCTATGCCTACAGACTACATTAAAATAAGAGGCGCCAGACAACATAACCTCAAAAATATCTCCCTTGATATCCCTAGAAATAGCCTGGTTATAGTCACAGGTCTATCCGGCTCTGGAAAGTCATCCCTTGCTTTTGATACGATTTATGCCGAAGGACAAAGAAGATACGTAGAATCTCTTTCCGCTTACGCTCGGCAATTTCTGGAGCAAATGGACAAACCCGATGTTGATTCCATTGAAGGTTTGTCTCCAGCCATATCGATCGAACAACGGACGTCTAATAAAAATCCTCGTTCAACATTGGGAACTGTTACCGAAATCTATGACTATTTAAGAATCCTTTTTGCCAGAATCGGGAAGCCCCATTGTCCTAAGTGCAAAATACCTATTAGCTCTCAGACAATACAACAGATTGTTGACAAAATCATGGAGCTTCCCATTGGCACACGAATACAGATTCTGGCACCATTGGTTGAAGGCCGTAAGGGATCACATCATCAGATATTCAAGAAACTTCAAAAAGATGGTTTTACCAGGGTAAGAATAGATGGTCAAATAATGCTCCTTGATGATGAAATTAAACTTGATAAAAACAAAAAGCATACTATCAGTGTTGTGGTAGATCGCCTGGTTATCAAAGAAGGACTTAAACGCAGACTAACTGATTCTATTGAGCTGACGCTTCCTATCTCAGATGGCAAGGCTATACTGAATGTTTTAGGGGATCAGGACACAGACCTGTTTTTCAACCAAAAGGCTGCATGCCCCTCCTGTGGTTTCAGTGTGCCCAAACTAACGCCACAGATATTTTCTTTTAATAGCCCACAAGGTGCCTGTCCAAAATGTAATGGGCTAGGCACTAAAAGATATATTGATCCAGCCCTGATTATTCCAGATCCGTCACTTTCTCTAAGAGATGGAGCCATCGTACCATGGGCAAAACGCCATTCAGTCTACTTTCAACAAATGCTCGATTCCCTTTGTGATCATTACAAAATCGATGTTTACGCCCCTTTCAGAACTCTACCCAAAGAAATCCAGGATGAATTCCTTTATGGTTCAGGAAAAAATGAAATTTCCTTTTATTTTGAAAGAAATGATCGAAGATATTCATATAAACGCCCCTTTGAAGGAGTTATTCCCAATCTTGAAAGGCGTTATCATGAAACAGATTCTTATCGCTTAAGGGAAGATGTCGAACAATATATGAGTATCCGTTCCTGTCCCAAATGCGGGGGTGCAAGGCTAAAGCCCGAGGTACTAATGGTCAGGATAGCAGATAAGGCGATCAATGATATAACCGCCTTATCTATTGAAAAGGCATATCAATTCTTTCAGGATCTGCAATTGAGTCCCAAGGAAAAGGCCATTGGGCAAAGAGTGCTTAAAGAAATCCAGGATCGCCTTCTATTTTTAAGAAGCGTTGGATTGGATTACCTGAGTATGGACAGACCATCAGCTACTCTTTCCGGTGGAGAAGACCAGCGAATCAGGCTGGCTACTCAAATTAGCTCCGGGCTCGCAGGAGTTCTCTATGTCCTTGATGAGCCTAGCATTGGACTTCATCAAAGAGATAACCTGAGATTATTAAAAAATTTAAAGCACTTGAAAGATTTAGGGAATACAGTCATTATAGTGGAGCATGATGCTGAAACCATTCTGAAATCAGATTATATTGTTGACATGGGGCCAGGTGCGGGAATGAAGGGAGGAGAGATTGTTTTTCATGGAACACCCTCTGAATTGCTCAAAGACAGTAAATCATTGACAGGGCAATATCTGTCGGGTACTAAATTCATACCTGTTCCCCAAACCAGACGTAAAGCCATCAACAAGTATATTGAGATTCAAGGAGCTAAAGAAAATAACCTGAAAGACATTACAGTGAACATTCCATTGGGAACTCTGACCTGCATAACTGGTGTTTCCGGCTCAGGTAAAAGCACACTGATTAATGGCATTCTCTATCCTTTTCTTTGTCAAAGACTATATAGATCCAAAGCAAAGGTGGGAAAAATGGGATCCATTAACGGAATTGAAAATATTGATAAGGTAATCAACATAGACCAAAGCCCCATAGGCAGGACTCCGCGCTCCAATCCAGCCACTTACACTGGAACCTTTACCCATATTAGAGAACTTTTCGCAATGCTTCCAGAATCCAGGGCAAGGGGATATAAACCGGGAAGATTCAGCTTTAATGTAAAAGGTGGAAGATGCGAGGCATGCAAAGGTGATGGCATAATTAAGATCGAAATGCATTTTTTGCCTGATGTTTATGTTGCCTGCGAAAGCTGTCAGGGGCTACGGTATAACAGGGATACACTGGAGATTCAGTACAAAGGAAATAGCATATCAGATGTTCTGGATATGACTGTGAATCGAGCCTATCAATTTTTTGAAAGCATCCCCTTGATTAAAAACAAATTGCAGACTCTTATAAATGTAGGCCTTGGCTATTTAAAATTGGGTCAGGCAGCGACCACTCTTTCTGGCGGTGAAGCCCAACGAATCAAATTGTCCAGGGAATTAAGTAAAAGGAATACAGGGCAGACACTATACTTGCTGGATGAGCCCACTACCGGTCTTCATTTTGCTGATATCCAAAAGCTATTAGAGGTATTAAATTACCTGGTAGAACAAAAAAACACAGTGGTTGTTATTGAACATAATCTGGATGTGATAAAAACTGCTGATTATATAATTGATCTCGGTCCTGAAGGCGGGGAAGAAGGAGGCTATGTCATTGCTAAAGGGATCCCTGAAGAAATAATTAAGGTAAAAGAATCATATACAGGGCAATTCCTTGATAAAATAATCCAGCATTCAAATCTGGCCTGAATCTGAGCGCGATATTGATCCTCTTATTTCC
>DAOWOF010000091.1 GCA_030642205.1 Desulfobacteraceae bacterium
AGGCTGTCTTTCTTGAAAAGGGAGATCGGTATCATGGCTTCCTTGATATCTTCAAGGCTAATGGTATTGCCGGTTGGCCACATCTCAGCTCTCATTAGGGTATTTTGAAGCTCCCGTAAATCACCCCTTAAAAAACACTGGTTTTTGTCTTGATAATGGGGAATACCTAAGCTTGAATTTTTTTATATTTGACAATTTGGCATCAAAAGTTATATATTTTTAATATGATTAAAATCGTAAATTTGATCTATAATGCTATATCTTCATACCAATGTGTCGTAATTTTATCTGACAACATAACCTATCAACATTATTAATTCTATAAATATTAATCTAAAAAATGTACTGAAATATCAATTTAAATAGCCTAAAGGCTAATTGATAGCTCCTACCCACACAGCTTGTAAATATTGCTTGACTTTTTACCTTTACAAAATAAGAAGCCTCGTTTCAGTATCAACCAACCCTGAAAATTCAATTGCATCGGGTGATAAGGATTAATTTATGCATACCCTTTAAAAGAATGCGTATCTTTCCAATCATCCCTTTTGCCAATTTCTACTTTAATATTAAATTCTTGCTTTTAAATAACATGGTATTCCCAACCAGATTTTCTTAAAGAATATTATTTTTTCTTTGAAGACCCTATCAATTAGTGATCGTTTTTTTAGATGCAAGACCTGAATTTTAATAATTAAAGGAGATTTATTTATAATGGTAAAAAAGAAATTATTTTATATAGTACTGTTTATTCTTATTAGCTTTTATTTTCAGGGGATCATTTTTGCAGCCTGGAGGACAGGTCTGCCCCATGATCCAAACTGGCTGGTGGATGAAGAGTTGGTGCGCTTTTCTCCAGGATGGAACAAAGGCCATATAGAAGTCCGCGCGGCAAGGGGCGGTGTAAATAAAACAGTTGAAAACCAGAAGATTATTAATTCCTGGGGATATAAGGCAAGACCCATTGAAGAAATAGAGGATCTGTTGCCAGAAGCAATATATAATATGTATTGCCATCCTGAACAATGGGGAACTATTAGGATAAATGAAACACCATGGGAGGCTGTAAAACCCAGGGGGGCCATGTGGGAAAAATTTCTGTTGCAAAGTGAAAAAAACAAAAAAAATGTCTATCTTGATGACAGGGGGTGGATGAGAAATTACAGATGGGGAATCCCCTTTCCTGATCTGGATGAAAAGGATCCTCGGATAGGATTAAAACTAATCTGGAATTATTATAAGAGATATCAGGATAATGACAGGGTCTTAAGAATGGATGTTGCCGTCAAGGACAGAGGGGGCGGAGAAAGACATAACATGATGCTAAACCAAAGACTACAAATGAGTGGTCGAACCAGGGGGGATAAAAATACTGAGGATGGTTTATATTTGCCAAATCCCCAAAACATTGAATTTGTTTATGCAGCTCCCTATGTAGCACCATATAATATGCGTGGAACAATTGCTTTATACTACCGATATAATGATCCTGATAAAGATGATGATATGTGGGTATATATTCCATCTATCAGAAGAGTTAGAAGGCTGTCTACCAATCAGCATCAGGATAGATGCCCAGGCGGTTTTGACTGGACATGGGACAATACGGAAGGCTTTGAAGGACATGTGACACGATTTGATTTTGTTTATATGGGTAGAAAGGATTTCCTTATATCTGCTTGTGCGCATCCCCATGTATATGTTGATCCAACAAGTTGGCTGAATACAAATGATCAGTATTATCAGAGGAGAAGCTGTTATGTTGTAAAGTGTGTTTATAAAAAGCCTATCAATATGACCGAGATAATTCTCTACCTGGACCCTGCCCTATTCGCTGCTTGCTATTCAGTTGATAAAGATATGAGAGGCCGGGACTGGATTGTTCAGAATTGTACCCAGGCAAAAGACAATCACTGGTTTTATGCCTTGCATAATATCTATGCTATTGATGTTTTGAGAAAACATGTATCACGAGCCCAAATGGCCTCTTCCCAATCAGAAGATTGTACTGTTGAAGGCCTTTCCATTAAAAGTCTGAAAAAAGAATATCTATCTCGTTAACATTTACCTGAAAACTGCAAAAGATTGTAGTTTTCAGGTTTTAAATACATTGTATCAGAGTCTCTTGCAGAAACAGAAAACTTTTGAATTATAGTTGATCAACGGAGTGATAATTATGGCAAAGAAATTACCTATATTTTATAATTTAACTAATTGATGGCTTTATAAGAAACACTTCCTACCTGTCTCTTTCTTTTTATCAAATATAAAATAGAAGATTTGACCTCATTCATTCGTTAAGATTATCAGAAATCAACTTTCACTCCGGTGTAACAGCATTCATATATCTTCCGAATATCCGCATCGACAGGAGTCCTCGGATTTGTTCCTACGCAGGCATCGGCCATGGCGTTTTTTGTAATCTCCTCAAGTTTTTCATTCCAGCCGGACTCAGAAATGCCGTATTCCTTAATAGTGGCCGGAACATTGAGAGCGAAGCGGAATTCTTCGATTTTGGCGGCGTAATCCTCCGCTGTTTCTTTGCCCAGAAGCCTTGCCAGATCTTCATATTTTTTTGTTGCGGTGCTGTTGTAACGAACAATATTAGGCATCAAAATCGCATTTGCGCATCCATGAGGAATTCCGAACATTCCGCCCAGCTGGTGAGCCATGGCGTGAATAATGCCGAGCAGGGCGTTCGAAAAAGCCATTCCCGCCAGACAGGAGGCATCATGCACAGCCTGTCTCGCATCAAGATTATCAGGCTCTTTATAGGCCAAAGGAAGGAATTTGAAAACCATTTCTATCGACTGTTTAGCCAGCGGGTCGGTATAGGAATCGGCCAGGGTGGAAACATAGGCTTCCGTATCATGGGCCAGGGCGTCCAGTCCCGTGTGCGCGGTGACATCAGGAGGCATGGATTTACAGATTTCCCCGTCCACGATAGCGACATCCGGTGTTAGCTCATAAGATACGATGGGATGCTTTACGTCCTTTTTTCTGTCAGTGATAACCGAGGCGCAGGAAACTTCGGTTCCTGTTCCGCTTGTTGAGGGAACGGCGACGAAACGCGCCTTCCGGCGGAGGGGTTTAATTGTGAAGGGGGGAATCATTTCCTCAAGAGTCGTCTCCGGATATTCATAGAATACCCACATGGCCTTGGCTGCATCTATGGCCGAGCATCCTCCCAGACCGATAATTAAATCAGGATGAACCTGATTCATCACTTCAACCCCCTTCATTACCGTATCTATACTAGGATCAGGCTCCACGCCTTCAAAAACCGAAGATTCAATGTCGATCTCACCGAGAAAATCCCGAGCCTTTTTAAGAACGCCGGACTTCATCATGGAACCACCGCCCGTCACGATGACAGCTTTTTTACCGGAGAGTTCCTTTAATTTTTCCAGAGTTCCTATTCCATGATAAATAATTTTGGGTAAAACAAAACCAACAACGGCCATATTTTTTTCTCCTTTAGGGCTAATATTATTTTTGGGATAGTCCTTGCTATGTAGTATTTTTTGTAACTTGAATTGATCAGGCCATTTGTCACATATCGAGCGCTGAACATCTTTTTCTTGTTCTGGATTCAATGTTCTGCAACTGCCTTTTGGACGTCCTCGCTTTCGAACACGTAAGGCTTTTGCACCATTGCGTTAATACAATTTCCACTATTGGCAAACCCTTGTTAATTGGACACCGATGGTCTCGGCAATCTCTTTGTATTTTCGTCCTTGCTTTCTAAGGCGAATTGCTTGGCACCTAAGTTGTTGCTGGGCGTCTGTGCTAAGTTTACGAGCATCTATTTTTTCTATACAAGTTGTATAGCACATTCAGTAAATTATTTTGAGTGTTTTATTGCCGGTGGGGTGGTCTAATAAAAGTGGGCACAAAAAGTGTAATGATTATGATAGTTACACGGAGGTGTTCATATGGAAAAACAGAAAAAGAACTATTATACAAAAGAATTTAAGGAAGAGGCCGTTAATCTCATTGTGGAGCAAAGTTACCGAATTTCTGAGGCTGCAAATAATCCTGGAGTAAGTGTAAGCGCTATCCGGAAATAGAAAACCCAATTATGGCCAAATGCCAACAATGGAAACCAGCATCAACAAACAGAGATAAAACAGTTAAGGAAAGAAGTTAAGTGAGATCCTTCTCAAGATTGATGGGTATCATGCAGGCATAGGCCTCAATGCGCCAAAGGCAGGAATTATAACACTGTTATTACTGCATTCTTCCTCTGAAGTAAATGTCATTATCTTCCAATGCTTTTTGGAAGGCACTAAATTTTTTAGCATTAAATGGTTTAGAAAATGGCCTGATTTTTTTATTACAAAACGGCCAATTACAGGGATTCCCAAGACAGAAAGGTCTCCGATAAAATCAAGAATTTTATGTCGAACAAATTCATTTTTATACCTTAGCCCACCTTCATTGAGGATACGATAATCATCAATAACAACGGCATTATCCAGCGATCCACCTTTGGCAAGGCCATTGTCTTTTAACATCTGTACCTCATTTAAAAAACCAAAGGTTCTGGCTTTGCTGATTTTTCTGATAAAATCTTTTCCCGAAAAAGCTAATTCATATGATTGATTTTTTAGAAGGTGATGACTAAAATCAATCATAAATGAGATTTCAAGTTTTTTAGACGGAAAAATAGATATAGAGCGGTTTCCGTCTTCCACAAAAAAAGGTTTTTTAATTATCATAAAACGCTTTGGTTTCTTTTGCTCTTTGATCCCTGTACTATTGAAAAGAAAGATAAAAGGGGCAGCACTTCCATCCATGATGGGGACTTCAGGGCCATCGATTTCAATAATGGCATTATCAATACCCAAGCCAAACAAGGCGGCCATTAGATGTTCAATTGTTGAGATTGTACATCCATTTGAGCCTATTGTCGTAGCAAGGGTTGTATCGATTACATTATCAAAACAAACTTTTACCTTTGGCTGTCCAGGCAAATCGGTTCTTACAAAGTTAATTCCTGTATCAGTACCAGCGGGCCTGATTCTTATATTTACTTTCTCACCGGAATGAAGTCCAATTCCTGTGCAATTAACTACGTCTTTTAAGGTTCGCTGATTATAGTCCAAATTATATACCTCAAGCTATTGGAGTCTTTAATTTTTGATAACTGAGAAAAAAAGTCGCCCGGAGCTTATCTATCTGATGATGGATTTTTTATGCATCCATCAATGATTTTTGATTTATATTTTTATTATGTTGATTTATAATTATTTAGTCTTCAAAAGCAAATTAGATGCCAGACTTGGGTTTAGATTGATCAATGGGATTTTCAGATTCTAACTCTTTGTTATTGTTGGGTTATACTGTTCCATCATAAATAAGGCTTTTATTTTAAAGCTAAGAATTTATTATGGACCTGTGTCTAAAAAACCACATTATTATGGATAAATAGCAACAGTTTTGTTTTGGCAGGATGTATTCCAAAATCTTAATTAATACAGGAGTTACCCAAAATGTCCGGAAGAAAAAGGCTTATAGGCGCTTTCTTAGGATTATTAATGATTATATTTTATGGATGCAATTCAAAACAAGAGAATGCATTTAAAGTAAAAAAGGAGAATCTTTATCCTATCCAACATGCTCTCTCCATATTTGACGATGATCTGGAAGTCTCTTCCCTGATTCTGGCCATTGAGAGGAATCTGGATTATCTTGAAAAGCTTGATCCTCAGAGACTATTTCAATATGGTCCACATCAATTTACCTGCCAACAAGTCTTTGAGAGCCAAATAGCATTTTTGCAGATTATTTCCCTCAATAAAAATCCTCGTGCTTGGGCAGAGAAAATAAATAATCAATTTTTAGTATATGAAGCCTATGATTCGGTAAATAGAAAAAAAGTCCTTTTTACAGGATATTATGAACCAATTATTTCTGCGAGCATGAGCAAAAATGCTGATTTTAAGTACCCTATCTATAGAAAACCAAAGGATTTAATCCGGCTCAATCTCTCAAAATTTAAAGCCAGTCTTAGTGGTGAGAATATTATGGTCATGGTAGAGGGAAAAACTGTTCAACCATATTATTCCAGAGAAAAAATTGACCAGGGTAAAGCCCTGGAAGGACGGGGTCTTGAGCTGGCCTGGCTGAGAGACCCTATTGACGCGATTTTTCTGCATATCCAGGGCTCAGGACGATTAAGATTTTCGGATGGAAGGCTTATGCCTGTTGGGTATAGTGCTACCAATGGCCGCCCATATAGGAGTATTGGCCGTTATTTACTGAAGAAAGGGTATTTGAGCAAGGCTCAGATATCAATGCAGACTATCAGGAAATTTTTATCTGAAAATCCAATGAGATTAAATGAAACACTATCTTATAATCCATCGTATATCTTTTTTCAGGTCAAGCAGAATGGGCCTTTGGGTAATATTAATGTCAGGATTACTCCAGGCAGGAGCATTGCGCTTGATTCGAAACTATTCCCAAAAGGGGCTCTTTGTTTTATTTCATGTAAAAAACCGATTATCAATAAAGATCAGGAAATTACAGACTGGACGGATTTTTCGCGTTTTGCTCTGAATCAGGATACAGGGGGGGCTATAAAAGGCTATTATCGGGCAGATCTTTTTTTTGGAAATAGCGCTTATGCGGAATTAGCCGCAGGCAATTTAAAACATGAGGGAAAACTTTATGTCCTGATAAAAAAACCTTCCGCTCAAGCATCAAATGAATATATACCAACCATAAGAAAAAGTATCAATAGATACTTATCTCAATCAGATGTAAAATTTTGAAGAAATCTACGGGGCGCCTACGAAAGATGATAGATCCAGCTTTTTTTAATGCCAGGAACTTATAACGCATTCCTAAAAGTCATTATCCATAATTGTACTTAAGGCTTCAGGAATCTGCACAATAATGTCTTTAACCTGACTGGCAGGAAACGGTTTTGAGTAATACCTTGGTTTTTGCTTCACCCTTGATCTGTGGAAAAATAATTTCTAACACTTTCTGCCTGTCACTTTCTTTTTATCAAATATAATATACTGACCAGAAAACCACCAGAGGTATCAGCTACCAGATCTCCCAGGCTGGCATCCCGATTTGGAACGAATATTTGATGAAATTCATCTGATAGCCCATAAGCAGCTACAATAAAAGTAATTACCAACGCATTTTTAAAAGAATAATTCTTTAAGATAAAGTTTTTTTGAGATCGTATAAAGAAAAAAGCCAGGATACCGAAAAAAACGGCATGGAATATCTTGTCCTGAGCAAAAAAAAGATTTGTTGATGGTAGATGAGATTTTGATGACAGAAAATAAATAAATCCCATCCATATAATGGCAAGGATCCTGTTAAATCTATAATCATTATGGAATTTCATGGACAGTAATTTCTCCTCCCCTAAGGTAAATTCTCAAAATCATCTAAATCGTTATACCGTCCACTTGGTTTCTTATTAATCTTCAAGTGTTTTAACCTGATAATATTTATTCCCATTCCATCTATATCTAAAAGATTAATAAATTGACAAAGGTATAAATGTCAAGCTGAGAGTGGGAATATGGGCCGGGCTTAAGTAGTTAAACAATTTGACATAAAGTATTTTTAGCCGTATCTTGTGAGCAGGCCCAGGATGTTAGCGGTCATTTATATTTTTGTTTCCTAATCTCGCCAGTTCTGAATTTAATAATATCACTACTATTGCAAGTTAGACATGAAATTGGTTCTAGTATTTGAAAGTGAGGACGTCCAAAAGGCAGTTGCAGGACATTGAACCCGGAACAAGAAAAAGATGTTCAGCGTTCGATATGTGACAAATGCCCTTATCAATTCAAGTTACCTTTTATACTTTGGACCCGTATCGCAGTTCAACAGTCGATTAAAGATCTGTGGGCCATCGATATGCCGATCCAAACCGTTGGCGAGTACTTAAAGCGCTGGGGTTTTACGCCTCAAAAACCTTTATTCCATGCATACAAACAAAATCCCAAAGCTGTCAAAAAGTGGCTGAATGAACAATATCCAGCCATTGCCCACAAAGCCAAGAGAGAAAAAGCTGAAATCCATTGGGGAGATGAAACAGGGCTTTGCAATGACAGCTGCCATGGCCGAAATTACGCTCCGCGAGGACAAACGTCCTCAATTAATCTTTAGCCATTTAGTATTTTTCTAAATGGCTTTTTTAAAAATATCAGGACTATATTGGGGCAAAAATGAGATCCTTTTGTAGAGGAGGAGATGAAAAGATTTTTTACGGTTGGATAATAGCTTTATGCGCCTTTATTAGTGCTCAAACCTATGGATTTTTCTTTTCTCTGGGAATTTTTTTCAAACCA
>DAOWOF010000033.1 GCA_030642205.1 Desulfobacteraceae bacterium
ACTTATGGATGTGGGAATAAATATCAGATCCTGGCAACGACCTTGTTTATAGGCCTTAAGAAGGATAGAAAGGAAGCCACTTTTGGGAAGTATCAATTTTCCGTTACGGCTGCGTCCACCTTCAATATAAAATTCAATGGGGTGTCCCTCCTCAAGCAGGGCCATAATATATCGATTGAAAACTCTTAAATAAAGTCGGGCACCCTTAAAAGAGCGTCGGATAAAAAAGGCTCCCGATTTTCTGAAGATATGTCCCATTGGCCAAAAGGACAGATTTTTCCCTGCCGCAGTTCTGGGGACATGCAGACTATTATTATATAAGAGGTCATTAAGCAGAAGATAATCTATGTGGCTCTTATGGGAAGGAACATATATTAAAGTGCCCTTTCTAGCGGACTCCTTCACAACATCCAACTCCTTCTGATCCACATCTATCCCTTGAAACATCTTTTTCCAAAGCCACCCTAAAAACATATCCAGGAACTGAATATAGGTTACATTATAATCTGCTGCTATTTCTTCAAAATATCTCGCTGCCTTTTTACGTTCCTGTTTCAAGCGTCTGGGATGACCTTTTGACTTCTGTTTAATACAGATGGCAACCTTCTTGTCATTTAAGACTATTTCTTTGAGTTGCTGTCGTGACTTCATAACCGGTCCGAGTACTATTCTCTTCTGATCATCAATATTATCAATGAGTATCCGTCTGACCTCGGCGGCCATTTCTCCAACAGTCCGCTCTGGCAGCTGCTCATTCAGATAATCCTTTAGATTTAGAATGTTTCCAAAATTAATAATGGTATGCTTACGTTGTCTGATTAAAAGGATAATCATCCTTATAACGCCAGGTTTTTCTTTATATCCAAAGAGAATATCTCTGAGGGTGGGGGATTCCTTTTCCTGGCTTTTTCGAAAAAGGATCATCTGGGGCACCAAAAAGATCGGTCTTGATAAATCTTTCTGAGTTTCAATAAGAAAATGCAGGGCATCCTTTTCAGCATAGATAAATTGCCTTGTAAATCCTTTGGGATCAATTAATGATAATAGAGATGGGGCTGAGGCCTGAATCGCGTCTCTGAAAAAGCCGTTTTGAAAAGGGCTTGGAAACTTTCCATGTTTAAACAAATAAACAAGATAATATTTAACAATTTTATAAAACTGGGAGACAGGCAAAATTAAGGAAAGATTTAAGTTAAGAGAAATCTTTGGATAAGGAACACCACTTTTTTGAAAGAGGTAATGATAAATGAGATAGTCTATGAACCCCTTATATTTAACTGCATAAACAACTGTTCCCTGGTCATTTAGCTTGTTTAGTTTATCAATTATTTTATCATCGACTTTAATATTTTTAATAAGAGCAGAAAGCATCCTTCCCAGGAAGAAACCAGGTTTTTTATCCATTTCAAAGGGGAAGAAAGGCTTGTCTTGTGATTGTTTCATGATTTTAGATCCTTGATTTATTATAACGATAGCAATTGAGCCTCTTGCATAAATGAAACTATTCGATTTTTTATGTCATATATTAAGTGTAGATAACAGAATACATACAATATATTTTTTATAAATTCTTCATGAAAATCCATAAATCTACTTGATTTGAAATATAATCAGGGAAAAGCAACTACTTCTCTCTAATATATTTGGTAATAATCCAGAGATATGAGGTGAAAACAAGATAGGCCATATTAGTTTTTTATAGAGGCTGAAATCTGTTTAATTTTCCCTTTAAAGATTTCAGGAAAAAACTACTTTATGGTAGAAGACATAAAAAATAATAGCTTATTCATTTTTGGCAAATTCAGATCATAAATTTAAAAAAAACTTTTTTTGAGGAAGCTTCATATTAATTAAGCTTATTTTAGATCAAGAACAGATAAAATTTTAATCATAGGAATACATTAAATATTTTAAATTTAACTCTTGCATTAATAATACTATCTAGTTTATAAATCAATCTAAATTTCTGATATGTACCATGACCCAAATTCTTTTTTTTAAACTTATACATACCTTAAGCCAATATCTTTTACTGAGACTCTTCGATGGCCTCATATTGCTATTTTTTTAATATTTAATGCTCATCAGCAAATGAAAAAAACGCGTTTATAAATAGGCGCAATATACAGATATGTTTCCAGTCCTGGTTATTCTTCTTTTTGAGCCCATAAAAAAGCACTTATTATCTCTGGACTGTTGACAAAACCAAAACCATGATTAAAAATGAAGTTAAGATGGAATTAACAAGAATCTTGTGGATCCGGGGAGGGAATTATGCATACATCAATGATTATAGCTGGTTTGACAGTGGACCCCATCACAAATAGCCCGATTGTCATCCTCAAGGAGATTGATGGAGAACAGACGTTACCAATATGGATAGGGTTATTAGAAGCCACTGCCATTGCCAGTGAGCTGGAGGGAATAAAATTTTCCAGGCCCATGACCCATGATTTAATAAAAAATTTAATAGAAATGATGGATATTAAAGTTAACGAAATTGAGGTATGTGACCTTAAAAACAATACTTATTATGCCCTTATTCATTTTCAATATGGTGATAAGAAAATGTCAATAGATGCCAGACCAAGTGACGCATTAGCACTTTCTTTGAGGATGAAAGTTCCCATCTTAGTAAATAAGGATGTGATTAAAAATTCAATTCAGATAGAGCTTAAGGCTGAACCTGAAGATAAATCCAAAAAGGGAAAAAAGTGGCAGGAGATATTGGAAAAATTAAATCCTGAAGATTTTGGAAGATATAAAATGTAGGGCTAAATAGTGCCTTTTTGTAGGAAATTATTTACGGATGATTGATCTCCATACTCATACTATCTTTAGTGACGGTGAGCTGATACCGTCTGAACTGATCAGGCGTTTTGAAGTGATAGGATATAGTTCTGTAGCCCTTACAGATCATGCCGATTCTTCTAATCTTGATTTTATTGTTCCACGAATTAAAAAGGTGGCCGAAGTCCTGAATCAAAGTCAATCGGTAAAAGTATTGCCAGGAGTAGAATTGACTCATCTGGCTCCTAACATGATGTCATCAATGGTAAAAAAGGCCAGGGAGTTGGGGGCAGTCATTGTAGTGGTCCATGGTGAGAGTATAGTAGAACCAGTAATGCATGGGACAAACCGTGCTGCTATTGAGGCAGAAGCAGACATCCTTGCTCATCCCGGTCTGATTACTCTTGAAGAAGCCAGACTGGCCGCCGATAAAGGGGTTTTTTTGGAGATATCAGGAAGAGCAGGGCATAGTTTAAGTAATGGACATGTGGCAAAATGTGCTGTTAAAGCAGGGGCCAAGCTTATTCTTAACTCTGATGCACATGCTCCCCATGATCTCATGAACAAATCCTTTGCGCAAAAGGTGGTGGAAGGAGCAGGCCTAAAAAAAGATTCACTGGAAGAACTGCTTGTAAATTCGCGTTCCTTAATCCGGAGAATCATCATGCCTTAAGAGATTCCATTAATCAGTGCAACTTAAAAGCATCCTTATTATATCGACCCTTGTATCTCTGGCCAATGAGCAACTTTCATCATTAAAACGACCTTAAGCTCCAAGACCTCACAAGTGCTCTCTTGAAAAGGAATTAAGGGTTCAGCCTAGCTATCCCCATTTTTCCCTTTTCGTAAATACTCAAATAAATAGGCGAATCCAAATAGAATCACAGCCAGCCCTATCAGTTTTACAATCTGGATATTCCCCCAGTATACTTTACAAATAATATAAGAAAATCCAAAAGAAAGAAGCAATCTTGTTATAAAAATACTAAATGTTCCCATAATTTAATAAAGCCTTTATATTTTTTTTACCCTAACTCACTAGCCTTTTTTAATTACAACTAATTTATTTACATTTTAGCTTAAGAATTATTGACCTAATAAAAGTATCTATTATATAATGCAGAAATGCAAATCTATTGGATACTATCAATAGTTACCATATCCATTTTTTATACAGGGCAATATTCCTATGCCATCATACCTCAAGACATCTTGCTGGTTTATAATCAAAGGGTACCTGCCAGCCTCAAACTTGCTAAATACTACGCAAAAAAGAGAAATGTTCCTGAATCCCATCTCATAGGAATAAATGTTCCTGAAAACGAAAAAATTTCGCGACAGAAATTCGAACAGATTATACCCGGACTTAGGTCTGCTGTTCTAAATATAAAAAAGAAGGGCATAACGCCTGTTATGCTTCTCTTTTATGGAATTCCAATTCAGCTGGAAGGACCTCCGCAAAATAGCTCTGATAAAGAATTCATAGCTACTGTTAACAAAAAAATCCATGAATATAAACAACTCATCCTCCAATTATGTCGTCAATCGGATCATCTAGTTAAAAAAGGCTCAAAAAGGTCCTCAAATAAATCCCCAAGCCAAATTCTTTCTACCACAGAGACACTTCTCCTTGCAAATAAGTCTGTTGTCAGGGCTGTTTCATATCTGAGCGCCCAGGACCTTAAAGAGGAACTCTTTGAGGTCCACCTTCATATATCCTCTATTATAATGAGATTAAAAGGCCTCTCCATCGCGGCCAGGCACATAAAGGATAAGATTATGGCCTCTAAAAAAGGAGGTAAATCTGTGCTCATGGAGAACAGAACCCTGGTAAAATGGGGAACTATTCTTAGCCAACAGTTGGCTGAAAGCTCATTTAGTGGAATCCTCCCTGAAAACGCCATTGAGCGCGCAACCATTGTACGTCTAAGTGATGGAATAATCGGAGAATTAAAATATTGGCAAAAATATAAGGACGACTACAGTAAGAATAATGCTTCAGCGTCAATAGACAGCGAGCTTACGCTTATTTTACGTAATTCTTACCAGCTGCATAGCTGGCTCCCTAATCCATTTAGAAAAGAATTTGACACTCTTCCTTATATAAAACAGATCAGGGAAAAAACAATCATGGTGGGCCGTATGGACGGATCAAACCCGAATTTGATCAGGCAATTAATAGACAATTCTGTTGATGTTGAAGCTAAGGGTTTAAAGGGCATTTTTTATATAGACGCCCGGGGCCTGAATGATAATAAAGGAAAAAATGCCTACTATCAATATGACCGTAATCTGATAAACCTGGCTAATTTAATTAAAAAAACCGGTAAATTTAAAGTTGTACTTGACACTAAGGAAGACCTGTTTCCAAAAGATTCATGTCCTGAGGCAGCGCTTTACTGCGGTTGGTATTCCCTGGGAAAATACATAGATGCCTTTAAATGGCAGAAAGGGGCTGTCGGGTTCCATATTGCAAGTTCTGAGGCATCCACGCTTAAAAAGCCACTTAGTCAAGTATGGTGCAAAAGGATGCTGGAAGAAGGTGTGGCGGCAACACTAGGTCCGGTTCAAGAACCTTATTTAGCATCTTTTCCCTTACCTGACACATTTTTTCCTCTTCTTTTGACAGGGAACCTCGGGATTATCGAAGTTTATTTTAAATGCTGTCCTTTTCTTTCATGGCGACAGCTTTTTATTGGAGATCCTTTATATAAGCCTTTTAAAAAAAATCCGGTATTCAAATTAAAAGAATAAACACCTGCGAGGTATCAAAACCAAATGAATAAATCATGGGTTCCAAGGATACTCCCCTTTGCAACTTATATGGTGTTCATCTTGATTAAGGAAATAATGGAAGCTGTTATTCCTCATGAGATATCCACCTCTAATCTCACTCCTTTTATTTATATTATTCAGATTGTTTCAGTCACTATATTGCTTGCCATTTTCTGGAAATCTTATGATGAGCTTCATGAATTTAAATTTATTCTGAAAAGTATTATGTTCGCCATAATAGGAGGCCTTCTTGTATTTGTCCTCTGGATCAATATGGACTGGAAAATCACTAGTATATCTGAACCGGACCAATACAATCCACAAGTCCTTTCCCAACAAAATCTATACTATACCTATCTTGCAATCAGAATCGCCGGTTCATCCCTTATTGTCCCAATATTTGAAGAACTATTCTGGCGTTCGTTTATTCTTCGTTATATTATCAGACCAGAATATTATCAAGTCAAACTAGGAACTTTTACCTGGCCTTCCTTTTTAATATCATCCCTTCTTTTTGGTTTGGAGCACCATTTTATACTGGCAGGAATCATGGCCGGGCTTTTTTATAACATCATCCTTTATAAAACAAAAAACCTGTATTATTGTATCATTGCCCATGCAATCACAAATTTCACTCTATGTATTTATGTGATATCAACTGGCAGTTGGCATTTCTGGTAATCCAGGGGTAAACCCAACCAATGAACGATAAAGTGAAAAAACTGACAATTATTTTATAATTATTGGAGAATAGATAGAAGGGGCAGTAGTCCTCGCTTAAAATGAATTCATTTTGATTATGAACAAAAGAGTAAAATATCTCGGTTATCTTTACCATGCAAAGCTTTATTTTAGGGGAATAAACGTCTTTATGAATTCACAAAAATTTTTCAAATACAGGAAATCAAAAAATCGGCCATCTCCTTTATATTATCCGGTTCAAACCTGGGAACCCCCAGCTCAACTGGATGCCTGCTTATAATCGCAATTAATCGCGGATCATCTTTACATAATATTTCCTTATTAATCTCAGGCCTGAAGACCTCTATTTTGATTGTATTATCTCTTTTAAAACCCTCACCCAGGACAATGTCCATTCCAGTCATCAGAGGTAGTATTTCATCTACAGATAAATCATGACCCACATCCATAAGCATTCCTAAACTATCAGGAGCAGAAATAATGCTTATCTTTGCTCCAGCCTGCTTATGACGCCAACTATCCTTTCCTGGCTGATCTATGGTTACATCATGATGACTATGCTTTATCGTTCCAATCTTCAGCCCCCGTCTTTTTAATTCCGGAATCAACTTTTCCAGAAGGCTTGTCTTTCCTGTGCCTGATGAACCGACAAAGGTAATCACAGGAGGTATCTTCGTCTTTTGCATTATTGATTTACCTCCTTCCATTCCGATTGATTCAAATTGATCAATAATTTGAAAGACCTCAGCAGGCCTTTTTAGATTAAAAAAAGAATTCCATTTGCTTTTCTTTAGTCAAAAATCAATAATAAGGACATTTAAATAAAACATTTTGGCAGGAGAGTAGTTTAGAATAGAGACTAAGGCAAGGGAATAAAATATGAAAGACTATTTTAGCAAGATAATTAAAGACATTATTGCCAATCCGGGTTCATTGCTGCAATCGGCCATTTTAATTATTATAGTTATTTGTTCAGTTTTTGTCACATGGTGGGCCTTTAACCTGGTGATAAGAAAATCTGAAAAAAAGCTCCGAAAACGATCTTTTTTTTCAGATAATGACGCAATCTTTATCCTTATCCGGCGAATGGGCCATTATTCTATTATGATCATAGCAGGTCTTGTCTTTTTAAAGCAGCTAAAGACACCTATAATGGAGAAATGTTTTTATGCGTTTGTTATTATTCTTCTATCTTCAATTATTAACAGCATTGTCCAGAATATCATACCTTATCTGGAAGAGACTGTTTCCAAAAAAACCAAGACCTTTATCGATGATGTGATAATTGACCTTGCCAAAAAATTTTCAGCAGTAATAATCTATACTGCCGGAATTATTTTGGCCATGGATGTTATTGGAATGAATGTCATGCCCTTTGTGGCAGGCGCCGGAGTAGCGGGAATTGCCATTGGTTTTGCCGCCAAGGATACTCTCTCCAATCTGATCGCCGGTATATTGCTCATAATCGACCGGCCTTTTGAGATAGGAGACCGGATTGAGGTCTGGTCTGCCCCTGCCAATTCATCAACATGGGGAGATGTCATTGATATCGGGCTGAGGGCAACCAAGATCAGAACTACGGATAATATCATAATAGTGATTCCCAACAACCAGATCATGACACGTGATATAATAAATTATACTACCATTACAGATGAAATCAGGGTTCGTATTCCTATTGGCATTGCCTATGATGCCGATGTTAAAAAGGCCAAAGATATTATAACTAAAATTAGTCTGGAACTACCTTGGGTATTGAAAGATCCTCCACCCAAGGTAGTTGTTTATAATTTTGGGGATTCTGCAGTTGATCTCCAGGCGAGGATATGGATCAGTGAGCCAAGACGCAGAATTGATACTGTTTCTTATGTCATGGATCGTGTAAAGGATGTTTTTCAGGCAGAAGGAATTGAAATACCCTATCCCAAAAGGGATATTTATATCAAATAAGAAAAAAAACAGGAAAGATATCCTGGATATTCAGGGATGAGACACTTCTCCTACAGACACAAAGACCGGAAACGGCTTTGTGCCTGGTTATAAATATCTAGATATCAAATATTTTAATGGCATTATCATAAAATATTTTCTGTTTTGCCTTGTCGCTAATTGGCATTTCTAGGAGTTCTTTTTTCCATCTTGGCAGTCCATATGCATGAGATCCCATAACAACCTTATCTCTACCCCTTGGACTATCCAGAAATCTGAGAGTTTCGGGATATAGTCCGGATGGCATATAAGCATTACACATTCCATATACATTCGGGTGTCTCCAGATCATTGAACACCATTCATCAATCCATGGCCATCCTGTATGAGTCATTATTATCTTCAAATCAGGAAATTCTATGGCCACATTATCCACATACATGGGATGTCCCGGCTCGCTTGTCAGAGGCTCAGCTGAATGCCCTACCTGCATTCCAACAGGTATTCCTAATTCCAGACATTTGGTGTATAGAGGATAACATCGTCTGTCATTAGGAGCCATTCCAAAGCTGATAGGATGGAACCAGACATATTTAAAGCCATATTCCTTTACTGTACGATCAATTGTTTCAAGACTCTCCTTAATACGAAATGGATTATAACTGGCGCCGCCAATTATCTTGCCATTTCCTTTTTTAACTACCTCGCCAACATCGTCTACCTTATGGTCCATCATCATGCCATGATCACGCTGAGACCAACCCCATACAGTTGGGATTACAGCATACGCAATACCCAGTTCCTCCATTTCCTTTAGCATTTCTTCAGGACTGGATTTACAGGCAGTCGCCAGCACTTTCCATTCTTCTCCAGGTTTTGGTTTTACTCTCTCCAGGACGCCTTTAAAAGTTGTGATGGCCATCACCTGAAATTCATGAAACTTGAAGCACTCCTGCAAGATTTCCGGGTCACAATAATGATATAATAAAGAACAATCAATCACTTTCAAATCAGCCATTGTTTATCTCCTTAAAAAGTATAGAGGTTTATATAAGACTGGATTTCCGCCTGCGCGGGAATGACGGAAAACAAAAAAAATCGTAACTATTCAGCGAATATCCACCGCGACACTAATCTGATTAAACCATGAAAAACTCACGGATAAGAGGTCGTAAAGAAAGAACCCGTTAAATATAAACATGCATAAGTACACTAGGAAATTCTACAGATAGATTCAGCCCTGATGGGTTCTTTCTTTACGACCTCTATGGTTCAAACAGTTTCAAAGTTTAATCATATCAGTGTTGCGTGTCTGAAATCAGCATCTTTGAAATAGCTGAATAATTACAAAAATTCTTTCATTTTTTATTATGTCATGCCAAGGCATGGGGATTGATAAAATTTAAATAAAAAAAAATGAGAGAGATTATTTAGGACGTTGAGGATAATTAATTAATTTTCAGATTCAAGGGTTTGAAACTAATCTATAGACCTGTTGATTGAATTATTTGCAAAAGAATGGGCAACATGAGCACGAGATACTAAATATTGAAATTTTAAATCAGGTCTGAATCAAGAAAAGATTGTTGAAGGTCACCTAAAGAAATGATTCCAGAGATGAACCTCAACAATATTATTTAAGAGAATTACCTCTTAAGATTAAAAAGCTTAACAGGATTATCATATAAAACTTTCTGTTTGGCTTTATCACTGATAGGCATTTCGTTACATTCCTTAACCCATCTGGTCATACCATAGGCATGAGAACCCATCATTACCTTGTCTCTGCCCCTGGGACTGTCCATGAATTGGAAAGTTGCAGGATAAAAGCCTGAAGGCATATAGGCATTGCACATACCATATACATTTGGATGTCTCCAGATCATTGAACACCATTCATCAATCCATGGCCATCCTGTATGGGTCAGGATAATTTTCAGATCAGGCATTTCAATGGCAACATCATCTGCGTACATTGGGTGGCCAGGCTCGCTTGTAAGAGGCTCAGCAGAATGTCCTACCTGCATTCCCACTGGGATATCTAATTCCATACATTTTGTATATAGAGGATAGCAACGCCTGTCATTAGGGGCCATGCCAAAGCTGATGGGATGAAACCATACATATTTAAAACCATATTCCTTTACCGCGATATCAATGGCTTCAAGGCTTTCCTTGATCCTGAAAGGATTGTAGCTGGCGCCGCCTATGATCCGTCCTTCCGACTTTTTGACAACATCAAATACCTTGTTATTTTTATGCTCAATCATCAAGGTGTGATCACGTTGAGACCATACCCAGATAGCTGGCATAATACCAAACTCAACACCTGTGGCATCCATTTCAGCAAACATTTCTTCAGGCGATGCTTTACATGCAGCTCCAAGTACCTGCCACTCTTCGCCCTTGGGTGGATTCAATCTCTTTAATACACCGCTAAAAGTGGTAATAGCCATTACTCTGAATTCATGAAAATCAAAGCAGGTTTTAGAAACTGCGGGATCGCAATACATATAAAGTAACGAACAATCAACAATTTTGTCTACAGCCATTTTCTTATTATACCTCCTTTTAAAGGAAATTTAAAAAAACTATGAATAACTTAGGCATCCTTTAAATTTGGTTCACACTTTTTCAGTGTTTATAAAGGATGGTAATAATTGCAAAATTTGAATCTACATCTTGAAAATCTGGAAATCAAATTTTACATTAATCTCTAATATCAGAATTTGTATTACTTAAGCATTAAATAGGATGTCAAGATAGAATTTTATGCCTTACTTTTAGACCAATGATTTATCCTCAAAACTCATTATGAATGATCAAAACCCTAACTAAAAAAAGATCCAGGATAAAAAAACATTAATTAAAAAAGAACTCCCTATAAAAAATATTTTAGCCAATCTCATTGAAATCAATTATAAAAAGCTATCTCTTAAGATCAAAGAGCTTAACAGGATTATCATAAACTTTCTGTTTGACTTTATCACTGATAAGCATTTTGTTACATTCCTTAACCCATCATCACCTTATACATGGGGATGACCAGGCTCACTTGTCAGAGGCTCAGCAGAATGTTCTACCTGCATTCCCACTGGGATATCTAATCTCAACACCTGTAACATCCATTCAGCAAATATTTCTTCAGCTGATTCTTTACAGGCTGCGCCAACTATCCGCCACTCTTTTTCCTTGGGTGGATTTAATCTCTTTAATACACCACTGAAAGTGACAATAGTCATTACCTGAAATTCGTGAAAATCAAAACAGGTTTTAGAAACTTCAGGATCTCAATACTTATAAAGCAAAGAAGAATCAAGAATTTTGTCTATAGTTGTTTTTCTAAAAGGCCTCCTCTAACATGCTTTTAAAAGCTTCAACCAATTTCCAAATAAATTACGCGTAAAATAATTACATCTTAGAATTTATTAAAAGAGTATCTATAATCTTAGTGAAAATAATTTACTTTCACTTAATTAATAGAGTTCAAAGGCATACAATCAAGAAATATAACTTTTTTCAGCCAAACGAAATTATGGTTTAAGAAAAAGAATTCGATGAAAGCTACAATAAATACTTATGGCAATATTCATACTTCCAGTCCTTTCTTTTGTCAAGTATGAAAAAGACTTAAGGACATTAATCATGACAAGCTCGTACAAAGTCGCTCTGCACCTTTGTATTCAGCGGGGAAGCCCTACCCTATTATCTAATTATTTAAAATGAATTCAAATATTTGTAGACGCTATCCATTGGCAGCGCTTTTTGCTGGTGCATCAATCTTCAACAAGCCTTTTCTTAAAAACAAGCTCATCCTTTAAGCATTCAATCAAAGCACCTGGATCAATATCGGATTTACTTAGGAATATAATATAATAATAGATGTCTTTAGATCCATTCTCAAAGTAGCCTACACGATTTTTTATCCCTTGGAGGGTGCCCGTTTTGTAAAAAAAATTATCTTTCTGGTTAAGGAGATAACGATAGGAAGAAAAAGCCTTCAAAATTGAGAGCATCTGCAAAGCAGATACCCGGTTTTCCCTTGAGAGCCCAGAGCCCTCAACGATCTTGAAGTCCTCTAATCCAAGCTTTTGTTTAGTATATTGCCTTATAACATTAGCCCCTTTCTTGAGGTCTCCAGGCTCACCACTTTCTTTTGCTCCCATTGTAATCAGAAGCTGATTTGCTATAAAGTTATTTGAATATTTCATCATTTTTTTAATGACTTCTTCAAGTGTAAATCTGGAATGATAACGATAAATTAATTTATCATCAGAGTCTATCAGGCCTAATCGAATATTACCGCTTGCCTTAGCATTGTTTTTCCTTAAAAAATATAAAAGCAACTCTCCAGCATAAGTGGTAATCTCCTGTTGGTTATGGGAAAAGGTATAGCGGCCCTTTTTTAATCGCATTAGATGGATTTTTTTGCTGATAGATGGAAGAAGTGGGGTCTGGGATTCAGCAGTTATTAACTTGCCTTTTTCATCGTAATTAAAATAAACAGTGTTAAAGTTGGCGCTCAAGGCGCCTACAGGCGCATCATAAGGGTTAGATGACCGGTTTTTGCCTGGGATATTAAGACTATTAGCAAAATAGCTGTCATCAATGATTATATCTTTAAAAATGTGTTGTTTTTGGCTAAGATGCTTAGCTATTTCCATCCATGCTTCTGATATTAAAAGGGGGTCACCATAACCTTTTATCTTAAGGTTTTGTTCTGAGTCCAGATAGAACTCGGTAGGAAATCGATAAGATAATCCAAGACGGTTAATAGCAACCAGGGCTGTTAGGATTTTAATAGTTGAGGCTGGTATTTTTTTTTTACCTCATTTTTTTTACATAGGATCTTGCCCTTGAAATCGCTCACCAACAGGACGTCGTCTTTACCAAGCCTGGAGAGGCATTGCAAGGCTTGGTTGGCATAGGCAACCTCTATTAAAACACATCCAACTAAACAAAATACAAATAGGTAAGTCCATTTTAAAATCATCAGTCAGGCCATTCAAGCATTTAAAAGTCATTTTTTTGAAGAGATTGGATTATATAGTGCCTGAATAAAAACAGGAAAATTCTTCCAGGATCAAGGAGAGCGAAAAGTTTAACCACAGAAATATATTAAGTATTTTGAGGATTAAAATTTGAGACTGATCCTGAAATTGGAGAAAATAGCAAATTTTGTTCAGGCGTTATATAACTATTTAAAATCCTGATTTTATCATAAACAGATTTTCTTTTATCAATAAACAGATGAGATTCTCCATTGAATTTACAAAGCCCCCCCTTTAATTTTAGCCCAGCTGCTTCCAATAGATCATAATGAACGATGATTCCTTTTTTAAGCATTGTTTGTTCAAGGTCAGATAATCGTTTTTTAAGAGGAAGAGGAACCCTTTTTTTTTTCTTAACTGAGCGCATTTATTAGCCTGGATTTTTCCGTTATTTTTGTTATGGACTCGTAAAAAGCCGGTTTATGCCGCAAGCGGCATCCTAAGAGCAACAAACTTGCGAATTAAGTTCGTTGGAAGGAGTAGGGAAACTTTGTACGAGGTAAGACCTCTGCAAAACTTTTCCTTTCGAAGTCTGCGTTTATCTGGCTAATTTCGATTTTCTTGAACGTAACGAAATTTAACCTCTTTCAAAGGTCTTGAGGTGCTCATTTTTTAATTAGATCAGGCAATTAATTTAAAATGAAATCCTTATTAATTCAAGGATTATTTAGAACTATTCCGGATCGGTTAAAGATTATTGTGAAGTTGAGATGCAAAAATGCCAAGTTGTTTTTGACCAAACCCTATAATGATTACATTATTATCTGGACTTTTGTCGGGAATATAGCTTTCTGATAAGATCTCCTGATTTGGTTTTCAGTTGAAACCCACCTTAATTTACTACCCGCGACTCTTTGAACTGAATTCAAATCCTTCCTCTCCTGGCACAGGCTTATCGGCCTGCCTGTTGATGACCTTTTTCCGACTTTCTCCCTATGTAAAAGATTACCATGTAATCAAAAATATACATATTAAAGAAGAATTAAAATCCATACTTGAGGTATTAGTAAAAATTATGCCTTACGATAACCTGTTGATATAAGAATATAATTTCTCTTGTTAGACATTGGCACATGGATTGCTATAGCATTACTGCAATTACTTAAATTTTTTATTTATTCAAAACATTATAAAGAAAGTAAATCAAAATTATAAATAATTTAGCCG
>DAOWOF010000015.1 GCA_030642205.1 Desulfobacteraceae bacterium
ATCCTGTTTCCCCATATGAGGCCGCAATAGGGCCGGAGTTTCTATGTTTGAGCTATTTATGGGCATGAGATATCTCATGGCTAAACGTCAACAAACATTTATATCCATAATTTCGGTAATTTCAGTTTTGGGTGTGATGACAGGTGTAATGGCTCTTATTGTTGTCCTTTCTGTCATGAATGGTTTCAGAGCGGATTTAATGTCAAAGATCCTGGGAGTTAATTCTCATATTCTGGTTTTTAATTATGGGGGATGGCTTGAAGATTATAAACTGGCAGAAAAAAAAATTAAAAAGGTAGAGGGTGTCCTTGCCACAACACCTTTTATCCATAGTCAGGTTATGCTTAATAATTCAGGTCATATATCAGGCGCGGTTTTAAGAGGGATTGATCCTGAAAGAGCCAGTGATGTTATCGGTCTGAACACTATGGTCAAACAAGGCTCTTTGGCATCACTCAACCAGGACATTGACGGAAGTCCAGGGATTATTATTGGGAAGGAATTGTCAAAACAGATTGGTGCCTATCCCGGAGATAGCGTGGCCCTTATTTCGCCTCAAGGTACATTAACTCCCATGGGAAGAAAGCCAAATACCAGAAAATTTATTGTATGTGGAATCTTTGAGTCAGGGATGTATGAATATGATGCTTCAATGGTTTACATCTCCTTGAATGAGGCCCAGAATTTTATGGGTATGGGAAATCGCATAACCGGCCTTGGGGTGAAGGTCAAAGACCCCTATTTATCAGACAAAATCGCTATACAGATTAAAGAAGAGTTAGGATCTCCTTACTGGACAAAAGATTGGAAAATAATGAATAAAAGCCTGTTTTCCGCCTTGAAACTGGAAAAATATACCATGTTTATAATCCTTGCTATGATTGTAATCGTAGGCGCGCTCAATATTATCAGTACCTTAGTTATGGTTGTCATGGAGAAGACCAGGGATATTGCGATCCTGCGAGCCATGGGCGCTTCTGCCAAAAGTATTATGTCAATTTTTATGCTTCAAGGGGTAGTGATCGGACTTGTTGGTACTATAACTGGTTTGATCTCGGGATTAGGAATTTGTCATTTTTTAAAGAAGTATAAATTTATAGATCTGCCTTCAGATGTTTATTATATTTCAACCTTACCTGTAAAAGTTGATTTTTGGGATGTCTGTATTGTTGCATTGGTAACTCTACTCATATCTTTTTTTGCTACCATATATCCTTCTTGGTATGCTACGAAATTAAATCCAATTGAAGCAATCAGGTATGAATAAAAACTGATATGGGTTCCCAGTGTTGCGCCTTGAAAATATAAGTAAAACTTTTAATCATCATGGGACATTAATTAATGTCCTGGAGGGGATTGACCTGGATCTTGATCCAGGTGACAGTCTCGCCATAATGGGTTCCTCAGGAACAGGTAAATCCACCTTATTAAACATCATGGGCAGCTTGGAGCCTCCTACAAAAGGGACGGTTCACTTTGAAGGCGCTAACATTTATGAAATGAATGGAAAAAGTCTTTTACGCCTAAGGAATCAAGAAATTGGCTTTATATTTCAGTTCCATCATCTCTTACCGGAACTAAATACCTTGGAAAATATAATAATGCCTGCGTTGATTGCGAGGATTCCTAAAAAAAAGGCGATTATAAATGCTAAAAAAATTCTGGAAAGAATTGGTCTTAAAGATCGCTTTTATCATCGTCCTGGAGAGCTGTCAGGAGGAGAGCAGCAAAGAGTTGCAATTGCCAGGGCCCTTATGATGAGGCCAAAATTGATCCTGGCTGATGAACCTACTGGCAATCTCGATTGGCGTACAGGTAAAACTGTGATCGATCTTTTGCTTCAATTTATCCTGGAGGATAGCATTTCCATGGTTATTGTTACTCATAATCAAAAACTGGCTGCCGTGACATCAAGGCAGATGGAGCTGGTAAGTGGCCATATTAAATAACAATAATAAAAGAGGGGGGATATTGATATATCATCTCAGGGAAAGGCTTATAATCACTAATTTACTGATATCCTTTGTCATGTTATTTGTTCTGATGAGGCCAGATTATTCCAGGGCACAAGAACCGGGTAATACGGAACAAACAGTTTCTAAAATTGATGAAGTGCGAATTAAAGGAAATCAGCGTATTGAAACTGATGCCATTTTGGCTGTGATAGGTGTCGAGAAGGGCTCTGTCCTGGATTATAAACTTCTGGATAATGACCTCCATGATATCTATCGTATGGGCTATTTTAAAGATGTCAAAATAGAGACTGAAGATGGGCCTCATGGTAATATTATTACTTTTCATGTTGAAGAAAAACCCTTTATTACAAAAATTATCTTTGAAGGCAATGATAGTGCTGAAAGCCTTGACCTGGAAAAGGAGATAGGGATCAGAATTTATTCGATCCTGGACCATAATGAAGTAAGACAAAGCATCAACCGTTTAAAGGAATATTATCAGCAAAAAAAATACTATGATGTGGAAATCGAGAATAAAATTGTCTACTTGCCAAATAATGAAGTATCGTTAAAATATATTATCACGGAGCATGACAGAGTCTATATTTCAAAGATTGAAATTTTGGGGAATAAAGAATTTGATGATAAAAAGATCAAATCCTTTATGGAGACTAAAGAAAGAGGTTTCTTTTCGTGGCTTACTGATGCCGGTTGTCTGGATAAAAAAAAGCTGGAGCTTGATGTTTATAAAATAACAGCTTTTTACAGCAATAATGGCTTTATTAAGGCCAAAATAGGGGATCCAAAGATTGTCTATAATAATGACGACACTCTTTCTGTCGTCATTGAAATATCTGAAGGTCACCAATATAAAATCAACAAGGTCTCTGTGGAAGGCGATTTTATTATAACAGAGGCCGAACTCCTGAAATTTTTGCAGATTAGTAAAGAAGAAGTTTTTAATCGGGAAATACTTCGGCAGGATATCTTGCTTTTAAACAATCTCTATTCAAGTAAAGGGTATGCCTATGTTGATATCACCCCTTTAATAAAAGAAGATGAGACGAATTTTCTGGTAGATATCTCCTATCGGATCGCCAAAAGAAAAAAAGTCAGGTTTGAGCGTATTAATATTTCCGGAAATACTATGACAAGGGATAAGGTTATCCGGCGTGAGCTTCTGGTAGTTGAAGGGGATATCTTTAACGGGATGGCTTTAAAACGCAGCGAAGAGAATCTGAATCGGCTCGGTTTTTTTGAAAATGTGCGTATTCAAGTCAGAGATGGCAGAAAAGATGATTTGATGGTTTTGAATGTTGACGTCAAAGAAAGGCCCACTGGCAGCTTTAGCTTTGGAGCCGGATATAGCTCTGTTGACGATCTGATCGGAATGTTTCAGATTTCAAAAAACAATTTTCTTGGCAGAGGTCAACAACTATCGTCATCTATTCAAATAGGTGGAAATCATAATCAGTTTGATATTCGTTTTTCCGAGCCATGGCTTTTTGATAAACCAATTTTTGCTGATATGCGAATATTTAAATGGAATAGGGAGTATGACGATTACACAAAGGATGCATCCGGCGCCGAATTTACCATTGGAACACCTTTAAAATGGGTGGATTACTATGTAAAAGGCTGGATTAAATATTCCTACGAAGATGCCGAAATATCGGATATTTATTATTATGCCTCAAACATTATTAAAGAGATGTACGGTCAGAGTAAAACCAGTAGTATAACTCTTGGTATTAACCGCAATTCTACTAATCATCATTGGAATCCCACTAAGGGTTCTCATAATAGTCTTTCCTTTAAATATGCCGGCGGCATATTTGGAGGAACCAACTATTATAATAAATACACTATCCGTTCTACCTGGTATTTTCCACTACCATGGTGGGACCATGTTTTTATGGTACAGGGAAGGGCAGGTTATCTGGAAAAAAGGTCTGGCGGCAAGCTGCCTGTTTATGAGAAATTTTTCATTGGCGGCATAAACTCGGTTCGGGGCTTTGATGATGATGATATATCTCCTATTGATCCGGACACGGGAGACAAGATTGGTGGTGAAAAAATGATAATATCCAACCTGGAGTATCGTTTTCACCTGATTAAAGATGAAGGCATTATGGGCCTATTTTTCTTTGATGCTGGTGATGTCCTGGAATCCGGAGATGGATTTGAGTTTAAATCCATTCGAATGAGCGTGGGAGCAGGAATCCGGTGGTATTCTCCCATGGGGCCTCTCAGGCTGGAATGGGGGTATAATCTTGACCCGGTAGAGGGTGAACCATCCAGTAATATGGAGTTTAGCATTGGCACTATCTTTTGATGATACAGGAGGGAAAATGAGGATATCTATTTGTTCTTTTTGCGTGTTAATATGGTTATGTGTTTTTTCTTTTTCAGCTTATGGGTCTAATACAAATAAAATCGTTGTGGTAGACCTGCAAAGAGTTATCGCTCAGTCAATTGAAGGGAAAAAAGCGATGCAAAAATTAAAGCAAAAAGAAGGAGAGATCCAAAAAAAGGTAAATAAAAAACAGGAAACATTACTTAAACTCAAAGATGAACTGGAAAAGAAAAGTTTAATGCTCAGCATGGATGCCAAGGAAGATAAAAACAAAAATTTTGAACGGCAAACAAGGGAATATAAATATTTTATTGATGATCTCACCCAGGAAATGCGGAAATATAAACTTGAATCCCAGAAAAAGATACTGGAAGAACTGTCAGTAATTATACAAGATGTTGGCAAGAAAAATAGCTACAAATTAATAGTAGGCAAAAGAGCCGGTGCAATATACTATAATGATCCGGGAATAGATATAACAGATGATATTATCAAGGCCTATGATATTAGCAGGCAATAGGGTTGTTTGATCAAAATGAAAATAGGATTAGCTAAAATAGCGCAGCTGGTGGGTGGAAAAATTGAGGGAGATGATCGGATTATTATCAATGGAATTAATTCCCTGGATTGTGCTATCCCGGGAGAAATATCGTTTTTAATTGCTCCGCGCTACAAAAAAAAACTGGCAACGACCCTGGCCTCAGCTATAATAATTGCTGAACCTGCTGAAAATTATAAAGGAAGTCAGATTATTGCTGCGAATCCGGAACTGGCTTATGCCAAAACAGCTCAAATTTTTGCCATGCCATTAACCAGGTTTAATGGCATTAGTCCTCAGTTAATTATTGATGAAGGCTGTTTTATCGGAAAAGAGGTCTCTATTTTTCCCAATGTATACCTGGGAAAGGATGTCTCTATTGGTGATGGAACCATCTTATTTCCAGGTGTTTACATTGGTGACAGGGTGAAAATTGGCGAGAAATCCGTGATTCATGCCAATGTGAGTATTCTTGAAGACTGTATCGTTGGCAATAATGTTATTATTTGTCCTGGATCTGTTATTGGCAGTGATGGATTCGGCTTTGTAAAAGATGGACATAAATCTGTCAGAATCCCTCAGATTGGCACAGTGCAAATAGATGATGACGTGGAAATAGGCGCTAATAATTGTGTTGACAGGGCAGCCCTTGGCAAGACCTGGATCAAAAGAGGCGTAAAGACTGATAATCTTGTCCATATTGCGCATAATGTTGTTGTAGGCGAGGATTCTATTCTGGTTGCCCAGGTTGGAGTATCCGGCAGCGTGAGGATTGGAAACCAGGTAATCCTTGGCGGCCAGGCCGGGATCTCTGATCATATTGATATTGGGGACAAAGCCATGATAGGCTCCCAATCAGGAATAGCAAAATCAGTTCTTCCGGGAAATATTGTTTCAGGCACACCTGGAATGCCCCATCGATTATATCTAAAAACTTCAAGTTTGATTGCGCGTTTGCCTCAGTTCTTTGAAAGACTAAGGACAGTCGAAAAAAAAATAGCCAAACTTGGTCAAACTGATCATTAAAATCCGGAATAAATTTGAGGCCTTGAAATGCAGATAGAATTACCTCTTAATTTTAAAGATATAATAAAACTTCTACCTCATCGTTACCCATTCTTGCTGGTGGATCGCATAATAGAAATAGAACTTTATAAAACTATAGTAGGGATAAAAAATGTAACCATAAATGAACCATTCTTTATGGGACATTTTCCTGATAATCCGATTATGCCTGGGGTATTAATTGTAGAGGGAATGGCCCAGACAGGAGGAGTTCTGGCTCGTCTTTCCTTGCATAAATCCATGGAAAAGGAAGGCCCCGACCAGATCTTCTTTATGTCTATAGACAAGGTGAAATTTCGTAAACCGGTTTTACCGGGAGATCAGATCAGATTTGAGGTTGAAGCCATAAGGACAGGAACCAAGGTCTGGAAAATGTCTGGCAAGGCTCTGGTTGAAGGCAAGCTGGTAACCGAAGCGATTCTGGTAGCCTCAATTGGGTAGACTCAAACCAAATAATAAAGAGCCGGTTTCAAAATATTCAAATGGCAGGCAGTTGCCTTTTTTCAAAACATTTATGATGAATCCATAACTGCCAAGGAGATAAGAAACATATGGATATTCATTCTTCCGCCATAATAAGTCCAGATGCAAATATCGCTTCCGGAGTCAAGATAGGACCATTCAGCCATATAGGCACCCATGTTTCTATTGGCAGAGACACTGAAATTGCCGCTCATGTGGTTATAGAGGGAAATACCACTATTGGAGAAAGGAATAAGATATCCTCCTTTACAACTCTGGGGGGGCCCCCGCAGGATCTTTCCTATAACGGTGAAGCAACTCAACTGATAATCGGAAATGATAATGTCCTTCGAGAATATGTTACTATAAATTGTGCCTCTACAAAAGAAGAATGGAAAACAGAAATCGGAAATAAATGTTATCTTATGGCCTATTCTCATGTTGCCCATGATTGCAGGCTGGGTGATGAAATTGTTATGGCCAATGTAGCCACATTAGGAGGCCATGTATCTATAGGAGATCATGCGACCATATCCGGTCTGGTGGCGGTTCATCAATTTGTGCGCATAGGCGAGCACGCTTTTTTAGGAGGAGTTTCAGCTATAACCAGAGATATTCCACCCTATATGAAAGCCGCTAACGCAAAGTCGAAACTCTATGGCGTTAACATAAATGGGCTAAGGAGAAAAGGTTTTTCTCAGGAGAAAATTGATGGATTGAAGAAGGCCTATCAGATTATATGGCGAAAAAACGTTAACATGGGAAAAGGAATTAAGCAAGCTAGAGAAGAATTGTCTTTATTTCCCGAACTTGAAATTCTTTTAAATTTTATTGCCGCATCAAAACGAGGAGTAACGAGGTAGTTAAAGACGAACAGAACCTAAGATATGCCTTCTAATAATGATATTATCGGCCTGATTGCGGGCGGGGGTAAATTCCCCATTATGGTAGCGGATGCTGCCAGGAAACAAGGGCTTAAAGTCATAGCCGTGGCCCATAAAGATGAAACAGACCCTCTGCTTTCGGAAAAAGCAGATAAGATTATATGGGTAAATCTGGGTCAGCTGGGCCATATTATCAAGGCCTTAAAAAAAGGCGGTGTAAATAAGGCCTTGATGGCTGGGACTATAACCAAGACGCGTATGTTTGGAAATATCAGGCCTGACCTGAAAGGCCTAAGTCTTATGGCAAAATTGGCAATTTTCCATGATGATGATATATTAAAAGCGGTTTCCCGTGAACTGCTTAAAGCAGGAATAGAGATTATAAGCCCTGTTAGTTTTCTTCCTGAGTTATTACCTCCTAAGGGTTGTCTAACCAAAAGAAAACCTTCCGCCTCAGAAAAAACAGATATTAATTTTGGCTGGGATATGGCCAAGGAGCTTGGCCGGCTTGATATAGGGCAATGCGTTGTTGTAAGGGATAAAACAGTATTAGCCCTGGAGGCAATCGAAGGAACAAATGAAACCATTCTTAGAGGAGGCAAGCTGGCCCGGGAAAAGGCCGTTGTGGTTAAAGTGAGCAAACCAACCCAGGATCTTCGCTTTGATATGCCAACAGTGGGATTAGAAACAATAAAGATAATGGATCAGGTAAAGGCCTCCGTACTTGCTATAGAAGCTGGCAAGACCCTGCTGTTTGACAGATCTGAAATGGTGGCCTATGCAAACAATGCAGGTATTATTATTATTGCTCAATAACTTTTTTCATTTATTAAGCTTATCTAACGCTCGAATGAAAACCGGAAAATTTTAACCGCAGGAATACATTGACTATTTTGAGAACTAAAATTTGAGACTGACGCATAAATTATGGGAATTAGCGGTTTTTGTTCAGGCGCTATCCAGCCAGACTATAAGAGACATTGCATTTGACAGAATGGAGTTAATCAAGAAGTGAAACAAGAGAAACTAAGGGTAGGCGTTATTGGTGTTGGGCACCTTGGAGAATATCATGTCCAGAAATATAAAGACTTACAAAATGTTGAATTTATGGGTGTGGTTGACACTAATAAGATCAGAGCCCGGGAAATTTCCAAAAAATATAATGTTAAGGCCTATAATGGATATCCTGAGCTTTTAACAGAAGTGGATGCTGTGAGCCTGGCTGTTCCTACAGAGGTGCATTTTGAGGTGGCCAGGAAAATCCTCGATCAAAGGATCCATATCCTTATTGAAAAACCGATTACTTATTGCATAAAAGATGCTGACAACCTCTTGAAACAAGCCAAAGAAAAAGGAGCTATTCTACAGGTCGGACTGGTTGAACGTTTTAATCCTGCTTTTTTAAAGATGAAAACCATCTTTAAAGATCCCATTCTGCTTGAATCGCACAGGATGAATACCTTTACCACCAGGGGCTTGGATGTGGACGTTGTCCTGGACCTGATGATTCATGATCTTGATATAATTCTCCATATGGTTCCATCTGAAATCAAAGATCTCCATGCCGTTGGTATGTCAGTAATTACCGAAATGACTGATGTCGCTAATGTCAGAATAATATTTGAAAATGGGACAGTAGCTAATCTAACTGTTAGCAGAGTTGCACACAAGACACTGAGGATGCTGCGAATTTTTCAGGCAAATGCCTATATCTCCCTCAACTATGCCAAGAGGGAGCTAAGCGTTATCGAGATGGGACAAAAGGACATAAATGCCATAAAAACACCTCAGATAACCACCAATAAGATAGAATTCTTTAACAGGGACCCTTTAGCGGATGAGATAGCTTCCTTTGTTGATGTTGTTATGAAAGGTAAGAGTCCGTTGGTATCTGGAGCAGATGGCCGAAGGGCCCTTGCCGTGGCCCTGGAAATAATAGAACAAATCAAGAAAGGTTGTAATAATTCACAAGGTATCTGCAATATCAAGTAAGAGGCTTGTAGTCATCATAGCAGGCGAGGCCTCTGCTGATTTACACGGGTCAAATTTAATCCGGGCCATTAATAAAATGGATCCATCTATTTCTTTTTCAGGAATTGGAGGTGATCTTATGGCCCAGGCCGGAATGAAAATTCTTTTTTCCTCTACCCAAATGGCTGTAGTCGGATTAACAGAGGCCTTTTATAAGATTTATACAATCCTTAAGGCATCTTTTACCCTGAAAGCCCTTTTAAAGCGCAAACGTCCCGACCTCTTAATCCTTATTGATTATCCGGAATTTAATATCAATCTCGCCAACACAGCAAAGAATCTGGGCATTCCGGTGTTATACTATATCAGTCCCCAAATCTGGGCCTGGAGAAAGGGCAGGGTAAAGAAAATAGGCCAAAGGGTTGACAGGATGGCAGTCATCCTTCCTTTTGAAGAAGCATTTTTTAAAAAAAAGAATATTGAAACAAGTTATGTGGGGCATCCTCTTTTGGATGCCTATCCTGCTGATATAGAATACAGGATTGATTCTTCAGAAGATAAACTGGCCTCCCCGGTATTGGGATTATTACCAGGCAGCAGGAGGGAAGAAATCCGAAATTTGTTACCTGATATGGTAGAGGCAGTTAAGATATTGCAAAAATCCTATCCACATCTTACCTGTATATTACCTATGGCTCCAACTATTAAGGAGGAATATATCAAATCCTTTCTCAATGATTCTACTCCGGAGATCACGTTGGTTAGAGGTAATATGCATGAGATCTTAAAAAATTGCAATCTTGCTCTGGTTACATCTGGAACAGCGACACTGGATTTGGCTATCATGGGAGTACCCATGGTTATTATTTATAGACTTTCAAGATTATCCTATTGGCTTTGTAAATTGTTAATAAAGGTTCCTTACATAGGTTTAGTTAATCTTGTGGCAGGCAGAAAGGTTGTACCAGAACTTATTCAGGATGAAGTAACCCCCGAAACACTGGCAGATCATGCCCATCAAATCCTTGAGCACCATGATATCAGAAAAAAGATGATCCTTGACCTAGAAGAGGTCAGGAGAAAACTGGGAAGGGGAGGGGCTTCCAATCGGGTTGCTCATATTGCCTTGGAAATTATGGGAGAAAAATAAGATGGGCAAGGTTATCCTGGTTGTAGATGATGAGAAGACAATTTTGCAATCCCTGAAAGGTGCCTTAAGCGACGAAGGCTTTGAACCTGTCCTGGTGGAAAGCGGGATTCAAGCGATAAAAAAAATCGAAGAAGAAATTCCGGATATTGTTCTTCTAGACATCTGGATGCCGGATATGGATGGGATTGAAGCCCTGATAAAGATCAAGGAAATCCATCCTCATCTTCAAGTAATTATGATGTCTGGTCATGGGAATATTGAGACAGCAGTAAAGGCTGCAAAGCTTGGCGCCTATGATTTTATTGAAAAACCAATAGACCTTGACAAGCTTCAATTATCAATAAAAAATGCGCTTAACTATAATCAGCTCGAAGAGGAAGTTTATCTTCTTAAAGAAAAAAAACGTGATAAATATAATATTACAGGAGAAAGTAAGGCCATCCTGGAAATTAAGGAACAAATAAGGATTGTTGCCCCCACAAATGCCTGGGTCCTCATAACCGGGGAAAATGGAACAGGGAAAGAGCTTGTTGCAAATAGCATACATCTTATGAGTAAACGTTCCAGTAAACCTATGATTGAGGTAAACTGTGCAGCCATCCCTGAAGAACTTATAGAGAGCATACTCTTTGGACATGAAAAAGGGGCCTTTACCGGAGCAACTTCCATGCAGAGAGGAAAATTTGATCAGGCTCATGAAGGCACCATTTTTTTGGATGAAATCGGAGATATGAGTCTTAAGGCCCAGTCCAAGACCCTAAGAATTTTACAGGAACAAAAATTTGAAAGGGTAGGTGGAAGCAGGACCATAAAGGTGGATGTTCGCGTTCTGGCTGCCACCAATAAGGACCTTGAAGCAGAAATAGAGAAGAAGACCTTCAGGGAAGATCTATATTTTCGTTTAAATGTGATACCTATCAGAGTTCCCGGTTTAAAAGAGAGATTAGACGATATTCCTCTACTGGTGGATGGTTTTTTGGATTACTTTGCCTGTCAAACCAATACAGAGAAAAAAAAGATAACTCAAGAAGCTATTCGTATCCTCCAGAAATACAACTGGCCCGGAAATATCAGGGAACTCAAAAATCTGGTGGAGAGACTTACTATCATGATTCGTGACGATGTTATTCATCCCGATGATATTCCTCCTTCCTTTCATCAATCTTCTGCATTCAAGGAAGATTTTATGTCTTCGGCTTTTAAGTATAATAATCTCAGAGAAGCGAAGAATGCATTCGAAAAGGCCTTTATCGAAAACAAGTTAAGGGAATTTAACGGAAATATTTCCCATACATCAGAAGCTATAGGGATAGAACGCAGCAATCTTCATAAAAAAATCAAGGCCTATGATCTAACTGTATTAAAGTCGTAAGGTCTTCCATTAGCCGATTATAAAGTACGATATATGCCTTCCCTGCCATTTAAAGTAAATTCACATTGTTATCCCTGCCACATCATGACTGGGCTTATCCGCTTCTCAACATGCTGATGAACTTTTTACACGAGTCCATCAATTCATAAACTGGCAAGAAAGATGTGAAATTATATGATGGCCTCTCGTTATTTATTTTTTGATAAACCCTCAAAAGCTTAAATATTAATACCCCAATTTCAAAACCCTCTTGACAAACAATGGGTTTTTTTTATAAAAGGCGGATGTGAATCCTTTCACAATAAAAAGTATTCTTTTCCAGGTAAACAGAATTTAAGGGAATAAAAATGGATGGCAAAATTGAACGAATACTGGCATATCTTATCGCAACCATATTTCTGGTTGTGGGTGTAGTCTGTTATGCGGCCTTTCCCAACAAGGCACCGGAAGAACCAATTAGACTCATGCTTCAAAGTTCTGCTGGAAAGATCCTTTTTGACCATAAAGAGCATTCTTCTGAGGCCGGTTATGACCTGTCCTGCACCGACTGTCATCATAATATGGAAGAAGATGAAACTCCTTCATCTTGTGGGGAGTGTCATGAGCCGGAGAGCGAAGATCCGATCAAGAGGTCAGAGGCCTTCCATCTCCAGTGTAAAGGATGTCATGATGATTCTGGCAGTGGTCCCGTTGAGTGTTCAGAATGCCATGTAATGTAATGTTCAACTGCAATGCATTAAAAAAGAGCCGGAAAACCAATTGATAATCTGTTAATGTTATGCAAGTTCAAAGACAGATGTCCTTTCCCTCTTCAGTAGGAGGCAAATAATGATAAAAAGACCGTTCTTCGGTTTGATACAAGCAAGGCTGAAATATCCTGCGCTTATTCCTGATCAACCGGTGGCTATAAAAGATATTGATTTGTCATCAAAAATTGTCCTGCTCTATGAAAACAAAACCGGCCAACAAAATGTTTCCCGTTTAAAGGCAGGTGATAAAGTCAAGACAGGTCAACGTCTTGAACTATTTGAGAATACATCGGATTATATTATTTCAACTGCAACCGGAGAGGTAAAAGAGATATCTAAGCATACCGGTTATTTTGGCCGGAATTACATCTCCATAACGATTGCCAGAAATCCTGAAGATCAGTGGGATGAGAACTTCAAGACTGCAGGCCAGGCCGGCAATTATGAAGATGTAATAAAATTTTTGGGAGCTTTGCCTGGAGAGGCTGGCCTGTCGACTCTATTATCATTAAATCCTGCAGAGCATCCACCAATTAACAAGATTGTTATTAAAGGGATTGATAATGATCTCCTTGTTGCCAACAATCAAACAATTCTTAGAACTCAACTGGATGACCTGAAAAATGGCATTGATATCTTATCAGAAATAATGCATACAACAGACATTATTTTTGTTGTGCCGCCAGCTTTGAAGACACAGCTTTCCGAGCTGGGAGTCACTGTAAAGACGGTAAAGCCTAAATATCCAAATCATTTTCCTCATATGATCATGAAGAATGTTTTGAGAGAGATTGTCCCCGCGGGAAAAAGCCCTGGGGATTCCAAAACAGGCTTTATTAATGCCGAGGCTGTAGCAGCCCTGGGAATGGCTTTTAGGGATAGGGAAATACCCATTTATAAAATTCTGACGGTTATCAAGAAAGATTCATCTGTAGTCATGGTCAGGGCAAGAGTTGGAACTCCGGTTAAAGATATCCTGGATACATTAGGCATAGAACTTAATCACGGAGACAGGCTTGTTTTAGGAGGACCCATGACAGGCCATGCTGTATATTCGGAGGATTTGCCTGTGATGTATGATACCGATGCTATTATGGTCCAGGGCAAAAAACAGATTATTCTTAGTACGGATACTCAATGTATTAATTGTGGGGAATGTATCAGGGCATGTCCGGCCAAAGTACCTGTTAATATGCTTGTTCGAGTACTGGAAAACGGCCTTTATGACGATGCTGCTGACGAGTATGGCCTGTTTTCCTGTATTGAATGTGGACTTTGTGCCTATGTTTGTTCTGCACGAATACCCGTCCTTCACTTTATAATGCTTGGAAAGCATGAATATGCTCTGTTAAAAAATGCGGAGGAATCCAATGCATAGCCAGAAGTTATTTATCGGTTCACATGCTCCTTATTTTCATAATGGGAATAGTGTTGCCTCCAAAAGTTATAATATTATGTTTGCGGCCCTGCCTGCGGTTGGCATGGGAATTTATCAATATGGGATCCCGGCATTGGCGGTTATAACCTTTTCTATCTCTTGCGCCATGTTATGGGAACTAATCATGAATATTGCCATGAAACGTCCCATTAGTATTGGAGATGGTGATGCCGCCGCGATTGGCCTTATCCTTGCCATGCTCTTGCCTGCCACTACTCCTTGGTGGATTGTCTTAACAGGTACTTTTCTGGCAATTGTAATAGGGAAACAGATCTTTGGGGGGCTGGGGTGCAATCCATTTAATCCGGTTCTTGTTGCCTTTGCTATTCTGATGCTGTCCTGGAAAAATTATCTGGATTTTGACGCAGCCCTTCTTAATTATGATCTTGGTTTTAAAATGCTGTACCCCCTTGGAGCGCTCAAACATTTCGGGATAAATGCCATCGGAGATTTTACATCCCAGGGCCTGTTGATGGGCCAGCAGATTGGCGGCATAGGAGCATCTTGTGGATTAGGGCTTATTATTGGCGGTCTCTATCTAATATTACGAGGGTATATCCGGTGGGAAATTGTGTTTTCCTTCCTGATAGGAATCTTTGTAACAGCTTTATTATATAATATCTCGGATCCGGATAAGTATGCCGCTCCCATGTTCCATCTTTTGACTGGTTACACCTTGATTGGCGCATTCTTTTTAGCTACAGAAGATTCTTCTTCTCCAGTGAATCTGGTTCCGATGTTGCTTTATGGAGCCGGAGCCGGGATTTTTACAGTTCTAATAAGAAATATTGGGGCCTTTGTTGACGGAGTAGTCCTGGCTGTTCTGATATTTAATGTGGCAAATCCATTGCTCGATAAAATAAGGCCAAAGGCCCTTGGAAAGGGGATCTGAAATGAATGAAATGGTAAAATTATTTGTAGTTGTAGCCCTTTTCAGTGGGATAGCCGGAGGAGTTCTGGCAACTGTTCGAAGCAGCACTCAGGCAAGAATAGAATATCAGCAACTCAAGTTTGTCCAAGGTCCTACGATTAAGACCTTGATGCAGGGCTGTTCTAATGATCCTCTTGTGGATAGATTTAAAATAAGTGACGGCAAGGTAGAAAGAAGTTTCTTTGTCGGAAAATTTAATGGAAAAGCCAATGCCGTAGCTCTGGAAACTTATGGTAAAGGATTTGCTGGAGATATAGGGGTTATTGTAGCCATTAATGTAGAAACAGATAATATATTAGGAATTGGAGTTACGATCCATAGTGAAACACCTGGTCTGGGTTCACGAGCAAAATCCGAGACCTTTCTTAGCGACCAATTTAAAGATCTATCTATAAAAGATCCTTTCCAGCTCAAAAATGATGGGGGGGCAATTGATGCCATTAGTGGAGCCTCTGTCACATCCCAGGGTGTTTGCGGTGCTGTTGTGAACTCTTCGGAAGTATATCTGCGCCTGAAATCAAATATTCTGGAAAAGCTAAAGACTATCTAGAGTTTAGGGAGAAAAATAGCTTATGGCAAAAAGTGTTGTTCAGGAATTTACAAAAGGATTGTGGGCAGAAATCCCACCATTCCGCCTGGTACTTGGACTGTGTCCCATTTTGGCTGTTACCAAGAGTGTGGAAAACGGTTTTGGCATGGGTATGGCTACAACATTTGTGCTTGTATGCTCCAATGTGCTAATATCACTTCTCAGAAACGTCATTCCTAAAAAGGTTAGAATCGCCTGTTTTATAGTTGTTATTGCTACCTTTGTCACTGTAGTTGAGCTCTTGATGCAGGCCTTCCTCTACCCTCTTTTTCTTAAATTGGGGATTTTCATTCCCCTTATTGTTGTTAACTGTATCGTTTTAGGACGTGCTGAAGCATTTGCGGCAAAAAACGGAACGGTTGCATCTCTTGCTGATGGCCTTGGAATGGGCATCGGATATACACTTGCACTGTCTCTTCTGGCAGCTTTCAGAGAGATTTTGGGTAGCGGAACATTTACTCTTCCTCTGGTTAGTACTGTAATCCCGGTCTTTCCTTCTTCATATCAACCCTTTACATTTATGATTGAAGCTCCGGGAGCCTTTGTTGGACTTGGTCTTATGCTATGCATGATGAATATGCTTGGTAAAAAATAAAAAAGGAGAAATCAATGGGAGATTATATCATCTTGGCAATTAGCTGTATCTTTGTCAATAATATCCTTCTGATGCAATATCTCGGCAATTGTCCCTTTTTAGGAGTATCCAAAAAGATGGATACCGCTCTTGGAATGGGGATGGCTGTTATCTTTGTACTCGTCATGGCAGGAGCATTTACATGGATCACAGATAATTACCTCCTCAAACCATTTGGATTTGAATATCTGAGGACTCTCGCCTTTATTCTGGTTATTGCGTCCCTGGTGCAGTTTGTAGAGATGTTTCTAAGAAAAAGCATACCGGGGCTTTATGCTGGTTTAGGCATATTCCTGCCTCTAATTACAACTAACTGTGCAGTGATGGGTGTTTGTCTAATTAATATCAAAGAAGAATATTCCTTTTTAGATACACTTTTTGCGTCCTTTAGCTATGCTGTTGGTTTTGCCTTTGCATTGATTCTCTTTGCCGGAATTCGAGAGAGAATACTATTGGCCAGAGTACCGAAACCTTTGCAGGATACCTCTATTGGTTTGATAACCGCGGGCATTCTATCATTGGCGTTTTTTGCATTTAAAGGGATGGTTTAGGGCCTCTTATGAATTTCTGTACTTAGAACACAAAGAGGCAGACTCTCAACAGTCTTTTTATTAACACTCATATTATTGTCTTATTTGGAGGGATAATATGTTAGGCGGAATATTAATAATGGGTGGACTGGGTATGGTTATAGGTATTGGATTAGCCCTGGCCTCCAAGATCTTTTATGTTTATGTAGATCCAATTGTCGAAGCTATTGACGAGGTCTTACCTGGTGCCAATTGTGGAGGATGCGGGCTTCCTGGCTGTGCTTCAAATGCTGAGGCCATTGCCGCAGGTAAGGCTACAGCATCATCCTGTGTAGCAGGAGGGCCGGAGATCGCAGAACAGATTGCTGTCATCATGGGCGTAAAGATTGAGGCCAAAGAGCCTGATATTGCCATGCCAGGATGTACTTATGGATTCCAGGATGCTGATCAAAAATATCTTTATAACGGTATAAATGATTGTCGTGCAGCAAGTATAATCTATGGAGGTTCCAAGGTTTGTCCTGTAGGCTGCATTGGCTTGGGGACTTGTGCAAATGCATGTCCATTTGGGGCAATAACCATGGGTCCTGATAATCTTCCGGTTGTGGATCCGGAACTTTGTACGGGATGTGGCACATGCGAGCGTGTTTGTCCCAAACATATTATTACCTTAACCTCAACCTCTCGACGTATTCAACATGAATGTTTGACTGATGAATGCACAGCTCCATGCCAGAGGGCTTGCCCTGCAGGGATTGAAATTCCCGTCTATATCAATCATATTTCCAATGGAAATTATAAAGATGCCATTATTACAATAAAGGAATCCAATCCTTTTCCATCTGTTTGTGGCCGTATCTGTGTCCACCCATGTGAATATGAATGCCGACGCAATCTGGTGGATGAACCTGTAGCAATTAATCATTTAAAACGTTTTGTAGCTGATTATGAAAGAAATTCAGGGGAAAGATATCAACTGCCAAGGGCTCCTGAAACCAAAAAACGCGTAGCCGTTATAGGAGGGGGAGCCGAAGGTCTTACTGCTGCCTATCATCTAAATCGACTTGGGCATGATGCAACTGTATACGAGGGATCATCTTGTCTTGGAGGTATCCTGCGCACTGGATTACCGGAAAATCGGCTCCCCAGAGATGTCCTTGACTGGGAAATTGAAGGCATCCTTGAATCAGGAGTCAAGGCTGTTACCAATCAAAAGCTGGGAAAAGATCTTAGTATTACATCTCTTTTAAAGGAAGGCTATAAATCTGTTTTTGTAGCAACAGGTGGTTGGGATACCCAATTAGCTACCAGAAAGCCTGAAGATAACACTCAAATTTTACCTGGCATTTCATTATTGCTGGATATTCTTCTTGCTCAAAAGGCGGGCAAAAAACTGTCCATAGGAAAACAAGTCATGATTCTTGGTGGAGGAAAAGCCAGTTTTCAGGCTGCCAGGATCTGCCTTGAACAAGGTGCAACAGATGTTTCTTTGATTCTCCGTGAAAACATTACAGATACTTCTCTCATAGAGGAAGATATTAAAAAAGCAGAAGATGAAGGTATTCGAATATATTCAAGCTCTGTAATAACCAGGATGATGGGTGAAGAAAACAATCTCAAACAAGTTGAAATTACTAATCTATCCAATAAGATAAAAGAGATTATTCCTGTGGATACACTCTTGACAGGGACAGGCCGCTTTCCGGAACTAATTTATGTTTCTGTTAAGAAAGATGAGGAAGAAGCTCAAAAAGCCAGCCAACAAAAAGATCTAATACAGTGGGAAACAATTCAGCCCTATGCAGGTCCATCTGCAAAGCAAGACTTGGGGATTTTCAGGCCTGGCGAAGTTAGCAACGATTATAAGGCTGTTATCGAGGCAATAGGCTCTGGGAGTAGAGCGGCAAGCTCTGTGAATCGAATTCTAACCGAGCAACCCGTAACAGCGCCATTAAATATGATCAGAACCTTTACCGAGGTTCTAAATCTTGATAATGTAGAATCTATTCCCAGTCTTCCCCGGCAAGACATGCCTGAAAGACCTTTAGAGGAACAAGCAAACGATCCGGATCTTGAAATCGCCTTAGGTTATTCGGAGCAACAAGCACAGCAAGAGGCTAAGCGCTGTCTGCAATGCGGATTAATATGTTATCGCAGGACAAAAAAAATACTGCATTAAATTAACAAGTTTAAATCCTTTTCTTCGTCCCTGACCATTGCGGGTCAAATACAGGACCCATAATGGTTATCCTTCATTTTTTTAATCCTAAATGTCTGTCACGTAATATCTTTTTCCTAAAAAAACTGAAAAATATCTCTATATAATTTGACTACCGAGGTGTTTTTTTCTATATTCCTTTTCAGGCTTGTAATAG
>DAOWOF010000087.1 GCA_030642205.1 Desulfobacteraceae bacterium
AGATCAATAAAGCGGAACCACTCCAGATCGGTTTTTGCCAGTGTCGCCCTTAAAGATGCCAAAAAATCCTCTTTCCTGGTAATGTCGATTTCTTCAAGACTTCTCAGGGCATCATGAATGCTGCTTTGAAACAGAGTAAAGCCATTATCTTTGAGAAAATCTGCAAAGTGGATCACCCAACCAGCCAGCCCTGCATGGGCTGTATTGCCCTGAGTATCAGATATATGCTTGTTGTTGCTCACTGTCTGACCATATCTCTTGTTTAAATTTTTTGATGTCTTCCTGGTATTTTAGAATACATCCAAGAGTCTCCGTTACTACCTCTTGATCTAAGCACTTCTTATGCATGGCCATTAGGGCCTGGGCCCAGTCCAGTGTTTCTGAGACGCCTGGTCTTTTCAATAAGTCTTCTGTTCTGATCTTCTGTATAAAGCGAGTTATCTGTTTTGCAAAAGCTGCTTCGATATGAGGAAGTCGTTTCAGTATAATTCCATATTCCTTTTCAAAGGAGGGATATTCTATCCAGTGGTAAAGGCATCGTCTTTTGAGTGCATCATGGACGTCCCGGGTTCGGTTAGAGGTAACCACTACCAGAGGTCTTTCTTTTGCCTTTATGGTTCCGATTTCAGGAATTGTGATTTGAAAATCAGAAAGGATCTCCAAAAGAAATGCTTCAAACTCCTCGTCTGAACGATCAATCTCATCAATTAGCAAGACAGGGGGCTTATCCTCAGACCTCAAGATCGCATCCAGGAGAGGACGCTTTATAAGAAAGTCAGGGCTGTAAATAATCCTTTCAATCTCATCCTTGCCGGTTTTACTTTGCTCCTCCAGCCTCATGTGCAAGAGCTGTTTGGGATAATTCCATTCGTACAGAGAAGTAGAGGCATCAAGTCCCTCATAACATTGCAGCCGGATGAGATCAGTATCAAACATGCGCGCCAGGACGATTGCGATTTCCGTCTTGCCCACACCAGGTTCACCCTCAAGAAAGATCGGTTTTTCGATACGGTCAGCCAGAAAAAGGACTGTCGCAAGAGCACGGTCAGCAATGTATCTGGCCTCTGACAGTTCCTCAACAACCTGTTCTATAGATTCAAAATGAGCTTCCAATATTATCTCCTTTAGGTCACTTTCAAATTGCCTGGCAAGCAAGAGGCTTCTGAAATCTCCTTACAACATGGACTTTTAAGTCATAGACTATATGGGATGATTTCCTGTAAAATTTTATAAATGAGAGGTTACTAAAAGTCTTGGACTAAAGTCCATAGTTTTTGCTAATGTCCGGGATAATAAATTTTGAGGAAAGATCTTTGGACATAGGCGACCTCTGCCGGCCAGAGGTGACAACTATCCTGGCATTAGCCCTGATCATGGACGTGTCGCAATCAAAAAAGATACTGCTATTTCCGGGATTTATTCAAGATTTTGATGCAATTGTCCTATATTCTATCCTTCATGGTGTTGATTTCTCTTGTTATTGTCTCTATGATGTTATTTAAAGATATCAATATTTCATTAAAAATAATGATTCGCTCTATATTGCTAATCAGACATTTTTTTATTATTGTGTCCAAGTTAGCGTATAGAGTATATCAGAAGTAACCTATGGGCGCTTCAAATCATATGCTGGGAGAATAAAGCCAGGAAACCGGCATCAACAATATGTTAAACATTATTGACCTAAAAGAGCTTAATATTTTAAAGGAGCAAAAAATAAATGGAAGAGACAACGAATACAGAAATCAAGGATTCAAACGATCAAATAGATGAAAAGCCAATCGAAAAAATGACCTCTACGGAACTCAGGGATGTAGCGAAAAAAATTCCGGGAGTAACCGGAACTGTGGCCATGAAAAAAGAAGAACTCCTATCCATTATAAAAAAACATAGAGGAATTGAGGATAGCGCTCTGACAAAAAAGCCTAGAAAGAAAATTAGAAAATCCAGACTCACTGTAAAGGAATTAAAACAAAAGGCTTTAAAGCTGAGAAAAGAAAAAAAAGAAGCCCAATCAGGAAAAGGCAGGAAAAAAATAAACTTCTTACGCCGTCGCATTAATCGTATAAAAAAGCAAACGCGTAAGGTCGCTAGAGCTTAATCTCCTTAAAACAGATAATTGACATCCATTACCAGTATCCAGATGAGATAATTTGCCCAATGAATCATAACAGGCAATCTGAATCTATATCAACAGTAGCCATAATTCCAACAGGGGGGACTGGGCGTCGGATGGAGAGCGTCAGGCCAAAGCAATACCTGTCTCTTGGAGACCGCCCCATTATTGCTGTAACCCTTGAGGTGTTCCAGAATTGTAACTCAATAGACGGGATCATTCTTGTGGCGCCTGCAATGGATGTGGAATATTGCAAGGAGAAGATTGTCCGGCATTTTAAGCTGACAAAAGTTATAAAAGTAATTGCCGGAGGTGAAAAACGACAGGATTCGGTTCGTTTGGGCATTGAAGCCAGTGAAGGTATATTTGATCTGGTTTTGATTCACGATGGTGTACGCCCATTAATTGATGAAGATATCATTAATCGTGTCATTCAAGCTACAATTAGCTATGGCTCCGCGATTCCTGCCTTGCCTGCTACAGATACCATAAAAAAAATCAGCCATCATAAAGAAGTCATACAGACTTTTGACCGGCAAAGTATTTTTATGATTCAGACGCCCCAGGGATTTCATTATCAGGATATCATGACGGCCCATCAAGCGGCTCTGAAAGACAAGGAAGAAGCCACTGATGATTCGTCTCTGGTGGAAAAACTGGGTATACCTGTCAAAGTAATTAATGGTTCACAAACAAATATCAAGATTACAACAATCCATGATCTGATCTTTGCCCGCCATTTATTAAGCCTTAATGACAAAACCCTGAGAAACATTAAATCTGAGTTATATTAAACTTATGTTATTAAAAATAGGAACCAGAAGCAGCCAGTTGGCCTTGGCCCAGAGTAATTGGATAAAGCAGAAAATCGAAGAGAAGCACACTCGGGTTCAAGTGGAGATAGTAAAAATAAAGACTATGGGAGATAAAATCCTTGACGTTCCTCTTAGCAAGGTTGGAGGAAAAGGTCTTTTTGTAAAAGAAATTGAAGAGGCGCTTCTCAGTAAAAAAATTGATCTTGCAGTCCACAGCATGAAAGATGTTCCGGCTCTGCTTCCGGAGGGCCTGATACTTTCCACTATCCCGGAAAGGGAAGACCCCCATGATGTTCTTATATCACAAGGGGATAAAACGCTGGATCAATTACCATCAGGATCAAAGGTGGGAACCAGCAGTCTGAGAAGACAAGCGCAGATTCTCCATCTAAGACCTGATTTAAATATTATGCCCTTGCGGGGCAATGTTAATACCAGGCTTAAAAAACTGGAACAAGGTGAATATCAGGCCATTATACTTGCAGCCGCAGGGCTAAACCGCCTGGGAATGGGTCATCGGATAAGCCAAATCATCCCAAAGAACAAAATGATTCCCGCTATCGGACAAGGAGCGCTTGGGCTGGAAGTCAGATCAGATGATATGAAAATAATTCAACTGATTGATTTTCTCAACCACAAATCCACTGAAGTGGCAGTATACGCAGAAAGAGCCCTTTTAAAAGAATTGGAGGGAGGCTGCCAGACGCCAATAGGCGGATTTGCCTTTTTGGAAAATAATTATCTCCATCTCAGAGGCCTAGTCGCGGAACTGGATGGCAGCAGGATTATTATGGATGAAATATCAGGCAAGCCTGAAGATGCCCAGGTCATGGGCCAGGATTTAGCCAGAAGCTTACTCAAAAAAGGGGCAGACAAGATTTTGGCCCGGATTGAAGGACAGGATTATTAATGAAAGGTAAAGTATATTTAGTCGGAGCAGGGCCAGGGGATCCAGGTCTTTTAACCATTAAAGGCAAAGAATGTTTACAGCAAGCCGATGTTATCATTTATGACTACCTTGCCAACCCGACTTTTTTAAAACTTGCGAAGGAAAATGCCGAGTTGATCTACGTAGGAAAAAAAGGTGGCGATCATACTCTCTCCCAGGAAAAGATCAATCAATTAATTGTTGACAAGGCAGAGGAAAACAAGATCGTGGCACGGCTCAAAGGCGGTGACCCCTTTATTTTTGGCAGGGGAGGCGAAGAGGCTGAAACTATTAAGGAGGCTGGAATCAAGTTTGAATGGGTTCCTGGCATCACATCAGCCATTGCTGCACCCGCCTATGCAGGTATCCCTCTTACCCATCGTGATTACACATCTACTGTGGCCTTTATTACCGGGCATGAAGATCCGTTAAAGGAAAAATCCAGCATCCAGTGGGATAAGCTTGCCACCGGCATTGGAACTCTGGTCTTTCTCATGGGAGTAGGAAATCTTGGCAAAATCGCGAAACAACTTATCCTTCACGGACGCTCTCCTGATACTCTGGTAGCGGTTATTCACAGAGGCACTCTTTATGAACAAAAAACTATTACGGGAAAACTTAGTGAAATTGCCGGCCTTGCAAAAAAACACGCCATAAAACCTCCCTCTATTATTGTAGTGGGTGATGTAGTCAAGCTTAGACAAGACCTCAACTGGTTTGAGACAATGCCCCTTTTCGGTAAACGGATTATAGTAACCCGTGCAAGGGCACAGGCCAGCGGCTTTCTCCGGCAGCTGATCGATCTGGGCGCTGATTGTATTGAATTTCCCACCATTGAAGTCATACCGCCAAAGGAAGTGACAGATCTTGATCGAGCCATTATGGATATTGACGTTTATCAATGGCTGCTTTTTACCTCTGTTAATGGTGTTGAATTTTTTCTAAAAAGGTTAGGGGATCTTGGCAAAGATGTACGAGACCTGAAAGGGATAAAAATTGGAGCAATTGGACCCAAAACAGCAGAGATATGGCATAATATCGGCATTAAACCGGATCTGGTTCCAAATGAGTACAGGGCCGAGGCCGTAATAGATTGTTTTAAAAAGGAAAATCTTGCAAAAGGGACCAGAATTCTTCTCCCCCGAGCCGCCGAGGCAAGAGAGATACTGCCAGAAGAACTTGCTAAAATGGGCGCGCAGGTTGATGTTGTCACTGTTTATCAGACTATCAAACCTGATAATGATTCCAGGAATATAAGGAAGATGCTGGAAGAACATATGATTGATATGATAACCTTCACAAGCTCTTCCACTGTAACCAATTTTTTGGCTATGTTTGATGTGGGGAATAGGCAGATACAGGAATGGATGCAGAGCCTTACAGTGGCATGCATTGGCCCAATTACGGCCGAAACTGCCCGAAAAAACGGTCTCCCTGTTCAAATAGTTCCGACCGATTACACCATCGAAGCACTTACAGATGCTATAGCCCGGCATTTTTCATGATTCAAATTAAGGGCCTGTCACTTATTTTGTGAGAGGCTTGAGGGGCGGTTCCTCTTGCCTACTCGACCAAACGGTCTAAGCTTATATCGAATATCCAGTTGGCAATAGTATTTAATTGACATTTTAGCTAAAAAAATAGTAAACTAATTAAAATTTAAGGCATGAAGCCTGAATAATTTAAGTTTAGATAAAAAAATGTAAACTATATGGCCATGAAGGCTTTGTGGGTACTTAAAGACCCTTAAATGCCTTATGGCCTTTTTTATTGATTAAGGGACTGGTAATCCCTAAGGATAATGGATATGGTGAATAGACGAACTTTTTTTATTGTGTTACTAGGTTTATTATGCTCATGCGGAACTGTTTATGCCCATTTTGGGATGCTGATACCTTCGGATTCAATGATAATGCAAGGTGAGGAAAGGAATCTAAGCCTCACCCTTTCTTTCTCCCATCCATTTGAGAGAAAAGGAATGCCATTGGAAATTCCCAATAAGTTTACAGTATTTGCCGATGGTGTTAAAAAAGATCTTAAGGGCACTTTAGTTGAGACCCGGGTAATGGGTAATCTTTCCTGGAAATCAAAATATAAGGTTAATAGTCCTGGCGTTTACACCTTTATTATGGAGCCTGAACCATACTGGGAATCAGCCGAAGATTGTTTTATCATACACTACACAAAAACCCTTGTAGCGGCCTTTGGAGATGATAGCGGCTGGGATCGGGAAATTGGCTTAAAGATAGAGATAATACCCCTTGCCAGACCTTTTGGTCTCTTTAGCGGCAACCTCTTTCAGGGGATTGTAAAGCTTAATGGCAAACCTGTAAGCCATGCTGAAGTTGAAGTGGAATATTATAATGAAGATGGTATTACCAAAGCGCCCAATGAATATATGATTACCCAGACTATTAAGGCAGACGCGAATGGTGTTTTCTCATATGCTGTTCCCAAAGCCGGCTGGTGGGGATTTGCAGCGCTCAATGAAGCGGATTATAAACTAAGGCATGATAATCAAGACAAAGACGTAGAGTTGGGAGCAGTTATCTGGATCAAATTCCATGACTGGCCAAAGAAATAAAAGGCCGGATTAAAAAACATGCATATATCAGAAGGAATTTTATCAGGACAGGTACTCATTACGACCTCTGCTTTAAGTGCGGTTGGTTTTTATCTGGGGTTTAAAAAGCTGGATTATGATTTGATCCCCCAAACAGGGATTCTGGCAGCTGTCTTTTTTGTGGCTTCCCTTGTCCATGTTCCCCTGGGCCCCGGTAATGTCCACCTGGTCTTAAACGGTATCATAGGTCTCTTGCTGGGATGGAAGGCCTTTCCTGCTATCATGGTGGCCCTGATGCTGCAAGCCATCTTATTTCAGTTCGGCGGGATCACCACCTTGGGAGTTAATACTCTTATAATGGCCCTGCCAGCCATTATTTGTTATTTTATCTTTAGTCCAATGCTCCATAAATACCCTTTTCCGGCAGCCTTTGCGTGCGGATTTCTGTCTGTCCTTTTAAGCGCCCTGCTGGCAGCAGGAGCATTGCTCTTTACAGAAGGAGATTTTTTCAAGATCGCGTCGATATTGATTATGGCACATATCCCGATAATGATTATTGAAGGTACCATCACCGGTTTTCTGGTTATCTTTATAAAAAAAGTGCGACCTGAAATGCTTATTTCAAAACCTGAGTGATAATTTTATGAAACGAATTATTTTTGTATCCCTTTTTATTTTTATTTTTAACGCGTTCCAGATAGACATTGCCCACGCCCATAGAGTAATAATTTTCGCCTGGATAGATGGCGATAAAGTTTACACAAAAAGCAAGTTCAGCAATGGAAAGCCGGTTAAAGCTGGCAAAATCATTGTTTATGATCCAAAAGGCCAGGAACTACTGACAGGAAAAACGGATCAGGCAGGAAAATTTTTTTTCAAGATTCCCAGGAAGACTGCTTTAGAAATTGTTTTACTGGCCAGTATGGGACACCAGGCCAAATGGACTCTGCCACTAAATGAGGTTTTATCCTTATCTTCACAGCAATCAGCATCAAATCTGCCAGACAATAATTCCGGAAATGAAACAAAAAAAACCACTTATAATAGTTCAGGATCCGATCCAAAAATGGAGGAGATTCAAAGAGCGATGGAAAAGGCCATTGATAAAAAGCTCAAACCGCTTAAAGAGATGATTGCGGCCTCTCAGGTTAAAACAACATCCTTAACTGATGTTATTGGTGGAATTGGATATATTCTGGGCATTATTGGTATTGCCAGCTATTTTCATTATCGCAGAAGGCAGGAAAACACCAAAAATGATTAATGAAGCTTTTACAACCTCAAACTCCATAATACACCGACTTGATCCTCGATTAAAAATTATCTACGCAATTTTTTTTTCCATACTTGTAGCCCTTTGTAATAGATTTGAAGCCCTCTTTTTTGGCCTCACGGTGACAGTTTGCCTAATTTTACTGGCGCGTTTAGATAAGAAAATTGTATTTAAAAGGTTGATTCTGGTTAATGGCCTGGTCTTTTTTTTCTGGTTATTTATCCCCCTGACCTTTGAGGGAGAGCCGATTTTTATGCTGGGGCCTCTATCTTTCTCCCGCCCGGGAGTCCTTTTGGCATGTCGTTTTACCTTGAAAACAAATACAATCCTTATGATGTTGATTGCCTTTATGTCCTCAATGCCGGTATCTACCTTAGGGCATGCCATGGGAATGCTTAAAATACACCCGAAGCTTATTCTATTATTTTTAATGACTTATCGTTATATTTTTGTTATCCAGCAGGAATATCAAAGGCTGGCAAGGTCTGCCAAGATCCGTGGTTTTAATCCATCTACCAATATTCATACATACAAGACCTATGCTTATATAATAGGAATGCTCTTTATCAGGGCCTCGGAAAGGGCTGAAAGGGTTCACAACGCGATGCTCTGCCGTGGATTTAACAGAAGGTTTTACTGCCTGAATGAATATTTTTTAACTCCTCTTGACTGGGGCATCTCTTTTCTTTTATTTATAACTCTAACAGGGATAATAATTCTGGAATGGAGTCAACTAATTTAATCATTAACCTTAATGAAATATATTTTGCCTACCCGGC
>DAOWOF010000185.1 GCA_030642205.1 Desulfobacteraceae bacterium
AAAATATCGGCAATCCTTATAGCTGTCTTGCAGGAAATAAAAGGTAAGTATTAGATATATAAAGAATTTATGCAGGCTGTCTAAAAACAGGACATGGTGTAAAATAATTCGGCAGTCAGGATGGGATAATCTTTAATCGGCATTAATGAGTCATGATATTTGCGATATTCCAGCGAAAAAGTTCATGGCAGGTAGAACAAAATTCAATATTTTTATTATCAGTATCTTCAATTTTGCATGAAGAATACATGACACAATTCTGATTCCTGCAATGAACAAGCCCCATGGTATGCCCCAATTCATGAATAGCAGTTTTTTTTATTCGGGTTATGAAAAGGTTATTATCAGTGGCTTTATTATAAAATTGAGGCCTAAGACGATAAAGTGAAATCAGAAAGCATGGACCGCCTGTATTAGCCAGTCCGAAGATGTATTTTAAAATAGGGACATAAAGATCAAATGCTGTAACACCCATAAACCATGATGAATCACTCGAACGATCTTTTAAAAGTTTTTTCAGAATCATCTTTGCATTATATTGATTGCGAGCCTTATCAAAAGCATATTCGGGTATGTTCAATTGCTGATGAATTTTACAGCTCAGGCCACATTGTTTTGAGAACTGAAAGACCAGATGCAAGAGGATTTCCTTATCAATTCTTCCTATGGGAAAAATCGTAATGCATTTTTTTGAGTTTATAAGACCTTCCCCTCTTTTTTAATCTGATATTTTGCAATTTTATTATAAAGTGTCTGACGATCTATTTCCAATTCGCGAGCTGAAAGACTGATATTCCAGCCTGTATCCGTTAATATTTTTTCTATATGATTTTTTTCCATTAACTTCAATGAGTTAGGATAGTGATAAGCCCTTTGTTCTTTTGGAGAAAAAGGGAGATCGTCAGGCACAATTTCTTTCTCGACCCCTATTACCAATGCCCTTTCAATAACATTTTCCAGTTCCCTTACATTTCCGGGCCAGTCATAATTCATTAAAAGGTTAAGGGCGCTGGTTGACAGTTTCATCTTTTCTTTATTCATGTCCAAACAAAATTTGGATATGAAATTATCTACAAGGAGGGGAATATCCTCTTTACGCTCCCTTAAAGGAGGAACATTAATGGTAATTATGTTCAATCTGTAAAAAAGATCTTCCCGAAACCGTTTTTCCCTGATAGCCTTTTGAAGATCATGGTTGGTAGCGGCAATTATGCGCACATCCACCTTTATTAATTCCTGTCCCCCAAGATGATCAAATTCCTTTGTCTGGAGAAACCTTAAAAGACCAATCTGGGTCTTTAAGCTGATATCGCCAATTTCATCCAGAAAGAGCGTTCCTTTATCAGCCATCTCAAAACGGCCTTTTTTGGTATGTTGAGCACCTGTAAAGGCTCCTTTTTCATATCCGAATAGCTCACTTTCAAGAAGAGTCTCAGGCAAGGCTCCGCAATTTATTGCTATAAACGGCATGTAGCATCGATGACTGTTACCATGTATAGCCTGTGCAATTAATTCTTTGCCTGTTCCGCTTTCACCAGTAACAAGTACTGATGAATCTGTTGGGGCGACACGGGAAATCAGATCAAAGATATCATTCATGACTTTACTTTGGCCAATAATCTCGTGGTACTGGTTTTTTTCTTCCAGTTGTTTGCGGAGTAAACTGTTTTCAAGGATCAATTCCCTGTGGGTAATGATTTTTTTGAGTAGTATCTCGATTACATCAGGATCAAAGGGCTTTACCAGATAATCAAATGCCCCTTCTTTCATTGCCTGAACAGCAGTATCTACGGTAGCGTAAGCTGTCATCATAAGGATTTCTGACTTTGGACTGATTTTTTTTATGTGTTTCAGGGTTGTTAAACCGTCCATGCCTGGCATTTTAAGGTCAAGAAGTATGACATCCCATTCTCTGGATTTGACCATATCGACAGCTTCTTTACCATTAGCTGCAACCTCTACCTTGTAACCATCCTCCGCCAGCCAGTCTGACAGGCTTTCCCTCATTGCCATTTCATCGTCTACAACAAGAATTTGAGGTTTTTTTATCATATTTGCTTCCTTCAGAATGTGGGGGCTGTTTTTCGACCTTATTCATCCAGACATATATTTCTGGATGAATACCTGTCATTATTGAAACAGATATTTTATAAATCCGGCAATCCTATAAAAAGGACTACTCAGGAAAAGGTAGGCAGATTTTAAAGGTAGACCCCTCATTGAGCTTTGTCTTAACCTCTACTATACCATTATGACTGGCAATAATGCCATATGCCACTGAAAGTCCCAGACCAACTCCTTTTCCTTCTTCCTTGGTTGTAAAAAACGGCTCAAAGATATTTTTCAAATTCTTGTCCGTAATACCGCATCCAGTATCTGAAATAGCTACTTCAAGTATCTTTTTGTCTTGAGATATATTAGCTGCTACGGTCAGGATTCCTCCATCTGCCATGGATGATGAGGCATTTCCTACAAGATTCAGGAGGACTTGCTGTATCTGTTTGGAATCGCATTTGATTGGTGGCAGGTCAGGCGTGATTTGTTTCACAATCCGGATATTATTGATGAGAAGATCGTGTTGAATAAGAAACAGCGTTTTATCCAGAATTTCTGAAATATGGTGAATTCCGATTATTGTTTTTGAGTGTCTGGAAAAGGATAATAGATTTTTTACAATCTCTCCGGATCTGGCAGTCTCTGTTTCCATTATTTCCAGATAACGGGTAATATCAGGAAGTCTTTCTGTCAAAAATTTTTTTCTCCGGATCATTTTCAACATTAGTTTTATATACGTAAGTACTGCGGCCAGAGGATTATTAATCTCATGGGCAATAGTAGCAGCAAGCTTGCCTAAAGAGGCAAGCTTTTCCGATCTGATAACTTGCTCCTGTGCCCTTTTCATCTTCTGATAGGTGGCTTTAATGTTTTTATATAAATTTGCATTTTCTATTGCTACACCAATCTGATTGCCAGCAGCCATTAAAAAATCTATATAATCTTCTGAAAACTTGAATTCCGAATAGGTCGAGACACACATAACTCCAACAGGTTTACCTTTTGAAATTAATGGAATGTATACTGATGACCGTAAACCTTCCTTCATAATAAAGTCAATATAAGGATTGTTGGATTCCATAATATCATCTAAAATAAATGGCTTTTCTGTTAATATTGTCTGCCCAAGGATACCATCTCCAACCTGTCTGTTTTTAATCTTGTCTCTACCGATAAATTTTGAGGAATGGCCATGGTGTGCTTCCAGATTCAACTCATCCTTTTTGGAATTCAGCAGGTAAATCCGGATACATTCGAATTCAAGGATTTCGCAAATTTTGATAATAGCACTGTTTAAAACTTCATTTATGTTTAAGGTACTGCTGACAGTTATGGAAATGGCATTCAAGGTAACCAGTCTGAGATTATGTTTTGATAATTCTTCCTCAGTTTTCTTTCGTTTAGTGATATCCCTGAAAATAAAGACATAGCTGGTAGTTGTATCGCTCAAATTAGCAATCACATTGGAAGAAACCAGAACATCAATTACACGACCATAATTTCCCACTATCTTGGTTTCAAATTCTGCAATAAAGCCATTACTGAGAACCTTGTCCATAAACTCTTTTAAATAAGCTTTATCTTTAAAAAAATCAAAGGCTGACCTGATGGAAAAAATGTCCTTTTTTTGTTTGTATCCCAATATTTCCAGACTAGCCTGATTTACATCGATAATTCGTGCATCCGGACCGGTAATTATAATTGCATCCCGTGAATGTTCAAAAATGGTTCTATATTTTTCCTCAGATTGCGTAATTCAGTCAAACGTTTCAAAAGAGTTCTATTTATATTTCCGTTAAGGTGTATCTGGTTTGCAATATTGTGTTTTTCAGTAATATCTGTTGCAGTTTCAAGCACGTATATAATATCGCCATTAATGTCATGTACAGGAGTTGATATCATCAGCATTTGGGCCATCTGACCATCTTTCATTATTACTGTTTCTTCATTATGGTGTACTTGATCGTTTTGGAATGTTTTTTTCACTAAACAATTTTCGCATGGTTTGTCCTGTTTTTTCCATGCCTGATAGCAATAACTACCAATAACAACATCAAACTCGTTCCTGAAAAGGTTATTGGCTATAATAATTTGATAATTCTTGTTTATTCCAATTTCATAATTAGTAACACTTGAGAGGAGAATCCTAAAATCATTATCTTCTTTAATCGAAGGGGGATTTTTCATTTATCATGAACCTTGCAAGATGTTTTTTAATTTCCGGAAATCTTCAGCATTTAACAAACATCCAAGTATATACCTTGGAAGATTATAAATGATTTTTTTTCGATGCGCAATGAGCATCAAGAGCACTAGATCTCTTAGGTGAGTTTTTCATGGTTTAATCAGATTAGTGTTGCGGTGGATATTCTCTGAATAGTTACCATAAACTAAACCATTTTGCTTTACGAGAAAAAATATATATTGCAGCTTTGGAGGTAAATTCCAACCAACTTCAAAAATCATATGTGAAACATCAGTTACAATAATCATGTATTATATCACAACTTAGTATCCATGATTCAAGATGGTTTTATCTTGACAAAATAATGATTATAATCCATGTTAATAACCTAGACAGAATTAAGCGGCAATAACGCCGTAGTCTCTAAGCTCCTCGTATTGAGGAGTATTTTTTATGAAGATAGGGTTCAAATCCAAGTGTGAAATAAATCGATCAAGCAGATGTTCATTGGAATAGCGTGCTTTCCATGATGAGATCGAACAGACTTTGGAACCGGAATTTTCATTAAGTTCTCTATCCTGCTTTTTCAACAGATTGAGCGTGGTTAAAGAAGCATTAAAATGAAAATGCAGAGCTTCTTTTTTTCGAG
>DAOWOF010000031.1 GCA_030642205.1 Desulfobacteraceae bacterium
GGTTCAAACAGTTTCAAAGTGTAATCAGATCAGTGTTGCGTGTCTGAAATCAGCATCTTTGAAATAGCTTCTAAGTAACTGCGATGAAAGTTACTTTTATAATAAACGCCGGGATCTTTAACCCCGGCTAGATTGCTGAATAGTTACAGTAAAAGATGGTAAATTAGAGCATTTATACGGTTAAAACTTGAGTCTGACATAGAAAAATGACGAATAATAATACGAGGAGAGAAAACAAAATGGGTCTATGGATATTTATCGGAATAATTATTTGCTGGTTTTTACTACAGGTATATATATTGCCAAAATTGGGGATTTCCACCTGACTTAAAGATAGCTGTCAGGTGGACAATACACAATCAAAAATCATCAAAATAGAAAAAGGATCCTTGAAAAAAAGAGGGCCTTAAGCAACTTTATCGGCCTTCTCTAAATCATCCATGAACTTATTTATCAGTTGCTCATTATCTTTTTTGGTTATTCCTTCTATGAGGCTCTTTTCAACTGTATCAATGGCAAGATCTACAATTTCATCAGAGAAGGCTTTTTTAGCTAAAAGCATCTTATACCGAGAGTATTCTTTTGCGTCACGTATCATTTTTTCGGCCGTTATCTTGCCCTGTTCTATGATCTTTTCCTTCTCCCGTGTCCCCATTTTTATGACTCTGTCATAGATCAACTTGACTTGATTTTCAAAATCATTAATTTTAGCTATTTCAGTATCATTTTCCATTTTACAATTTGATAATTGGCCTTTAAGCGAAGATAGATCTTCTTCCACATCACTCCGAACACCATTTAAAAAATCCATCATGGGCTTCCTGCCAAATTTAAATATAATAAAGGCAAGAATAGAAAAATTCACTATCAACATGATGAGATTATAGGTCTTACGACCCGGTGTTGGACCTTCATTAGCCCATATATCAATTGGCATTAAAAAGTGATGGATTATAAGACCGGATAGCAACAGGAAGGTCAGAAAGAAAAATTTACTGCAATTTGATTTCAAACCATTGCCCTCCTTCCAATCACTTTTATCATTATTTCCTCAGACAATGATGAGACCTCGTCTTTTATATGAGATTTCAAACTTATAATTTCTGATTCAGCATCTTGGTCGGCTTTATCTTTTATGACTTCAACGCTACTACGAGACTTTTTAAGTAAAGTTTCTTTTTCAGAGATGCCTTCATCTATAATCAATGACCTTTTAACAGAAGCTTCTTTTCTTGCATCATTTTCTTTGGCTATAATATCAAGCTTCAACTGTTCTGTTTTTGTACAAATATCTTTAATTTCCTGGATTTTATTTTTTGAATAGACTTCTCTGTCCTGTATTATTTTTAATATTGGACGAAACATTAATCTATTCATGATAAATAAAAGGATGAAAAAATGCACAAGTTGAGCAATTATTGTCGCATTAATTGTTATTAAGCCTTCTATCGTTACAAATTCCATAATTTATTAACACCTGACCTGCTTACACTACAAAAAGGAGCAGCAATGCAACAACCAGGGAATATATCCCTGTAGATTCAGAAACTGCTTGGCCCACCAACATTGTTCTTGTCAAAAGGCCGGCTTCTTCAGGTTTTTTCCCTATCGCCTCACAGGCTTTGCCACCAACAAAACCTTCACCGACTCCTGGTCCGATGGCTCCCAGACCCATGGCAATGCCAGCGCCTAAGAATGCTGCGGCTTTAATGATATCAGGACCTCCTATTTCCATAATGATGCGCCTCCTCAAATTATTTTCAAACTATTTAAATTAATATAATCACATTACAAAGATAAGGACAAGGCTAATTACCATAGCATAAATTGCGGTAGACTGTGAAACAGCTTGCCCTACAAGCATGGTGCGGGTAAGTTCTCCCGCTGCCTCAACATTTCTTGAGACCCACTTCACAGCACCTTGAGCGGTTAGCCCATTGCCGATACCTGGCCCAATCCCTCCAAATCCCATACAAATGCCCGCTGAAAGAAGCGCCATAGCCATAGCTATGGAGGATGTTTCCGGAAAGGTTTTAAACATTAGTATAAAACTTACTAATAATCCGAATATTGATGGGGTTTGCGACACTGCCTGCCCCACCAGCATTGTGGTGGTAATCTGGCCTAAGGTCTCCGGATTTCTTGATATTCCTGAACAACTCTCTCCGGCAGCGAGGCCTCCTCCTATTCCCGAGCCTATGGCAGCAAGTCCAGTGCTGAATCCTGCCCCCAACAAAGCAGCCCAAGCTGGCAGCAAAGGCATATTTCCAAAATCCATAAACATTAGCATTAAAGCCACAACCATTGAAAAAATGGCCGGCGTTTGGCAAACAGCTGATCCTATTAACATATTGGTTGTCAGTTTGCTGGCCACAGAAGGTTGTCTACTGATTCCAAGGCAGCATTGTCCACCTGGAAATCCTGAGCCGATCCCTGAGCCAATAGCTCCAAATCCCATGCTAATGCCAGCGCCCGCCAAGGCGGCGGCTGTTAAGTAAGTGTTAGATGACATATCCATAAATAACAGTAATACTGCAATAACCAGGGCAAAGATGGCAGCTGATTCCGCAATCGCCTGGCCTACCAGCATATTTTTAAGTATATCGCCTGATTGTTCAGTATTTTGGCAAAGAGCCTCATTTGCTAATCCAGCGGTATAACCTTCACCCAGGGCTGCTCCTATAGCTCCAAGACCAATGCATAAACCAGCTCCAACACAAGCCGCTAAACTAATTGTTGTTTGTATATCAAAAAGCATATTTATTTTACCTGAACTGAAATGTATACAAGAGTTAACATTGTAAAAACAAAAGCCTGTATCGTTCCTATAAATAGGCTGAAAAATGCCACAAGAACAGGAGGCAAAATAAGGCTGTATATGAGATGGGAAACAACAAGGATAATAATTGCTCCTCCCATTATATTACCAAAAAGACGAAAAGAAATAGAAACAACCTTGGCCAATTCACCTATAATATTTAAAGGTGCCATAAAAAAAACAGGCTCCATATATTCTTTCAGGTATTTTTTGAAACCTTTAGCCTTAATACCCGAATAGTGCGCTATCACAAATCCCATAATACCTAATGCGAGTGGTGTATTAAGATCTTTTGTAGGTTCTACCAGGGTTGGAATAGCGCCTAGCCAGTTACATAATATAAGGAATAGAAAGAGAGTGCAGATCAAAGGGAAATATTTCTTTCCTAATTCTTCATCCAAGGCATCCTTGGTAAGATCATACATAGCGGTAACTATGAGTTCTCCCACAACCTGAAATGGGTTTGGAATGAAATCTATCTTGCGTGTGGCCAAAAACGCAAAAATAATTAGAACAGCCATAACTATCCATGTCATAAGAATAGTTTCTATATTGAATCTTAAATCCATTCCGCCAAGAAGAATTTTCAATTGAAGTAATTCTGTAAAATTTTCCATTAAATTAGCCTGGTGAAAAATGACAACTGAATTTAATAATATTGTTTAGTTTTAAGAACAAGCAACAGATATTCTTTAGGTATAAGCAAGCTTATAGTCTATATTTTCTGGTATAAAAACTGTCTTAAAATTACATAATAAAAAAAAATAATAATTTGAACGGCAAATATACCAATTATCACTGAGAGGAAATCAAAATAGACTGATTTAATTGCAATAATCAGAGGTATCGCTAATAACAAGAACCTGGATAGAATTGAAGCCAGGCCAATGAATCTAGCTTTGATACGTGATTTACCTAAAATTATAGAGATTGATCTTCCCATAAGGATGAAATTAATAACACTGAAAAAAGTCCCCATAAGAAGACCTTTAGCCACGGCCTTTTCGCCACAAGCAATAAATCCAATGGCCGCAAAAATTGCCACTGTCATTGCCCATGAACAAAATCTCTTTTGGACCCTGTGAATTCCACCCTGTGAATTTAAGGAACTCTCTCTATTTATCATCACTTGAATCTGTAATTTTCATTATTTGCCGAAAGGTCGTAAAACCGCCTCCGACAATCCCCAGCAAAATAAAGATGCAAATAAATAATCCTTTGGTATGCAGCCATTTATCAATAAAATAGCCAATAGCAAAACAAAAAAGGATTGACCCAACCATAGTCAGACCTATTTGATTAACTAAGGTTAGATTATTTATCCAATTGCCTTGTTTTTTAAAATCTAAAATTAAGATCTCCCAAGATTAAATATTTTGCATATGTCTTTAATCCAAGAATTAATCATATGATCAATTAGGTATATAAAGCAACCGCATATATGTGTCAAGGTTAAAGTAACTGATGTTACGCATGCAACTTTTAAAGTTCATTAAACCTTGCTTTCAAAGCCGCATGTATTTTTTGTCGTAAAGCGAAATGGTTCATTTTATCTTTAATTTTAAGTCGTTCAAGCTTACAGAATGAATAAACTGAAGCAAAGAAGTGATTGCTCTGTGTCCTTGCGGTTCTTGTCGGTGATTTTGAAAGAGCAGAGTTTGATTTGATAGATTTATGAAAAGTTTCGATATTCCACCTTTTTTGATAGATTGTCGTTATTTGCTCGAATGACAGATGGATATCACTGGAAACCAGATGCAGAATCCCTGTGCTATTCTCTTTGTTTATAAAGATCTGTTCACACAAGGCAACAGAAAATTTAGCGCCTTTTTCCCCATAGTTACTCCCTCCAATATTTCATTATGAAAATAATGAATAGATGAATTCCATCCATCGCTAGAATGAATATTCAGAGCCATCTTTGATGTTTTTTTGTACCTGTCAGGGCATGGTGGCTGACTATGTTATTTTTGATTGAGAAAAGTGAAAGGATAAGGAAGAAAGATTTCCAAATTATCTAAAATCATTTTTTTCAGGTAAAAAAGAAAATTCAATAAAGATGTATTTTTTTGGGTATGTTTGTTTATTAAAAAACAATTGGAGCATAGGTTTCAGATTAGATTTTCAAGTTTAAACTATTTTTATTCTATTGTTCAAACATGTTATAAAATATAAAAAGATCCAAAGTTAACAATGCCAAAAGACATTATTCTTGAAACAAATAATGTCTGAACGAAAACAAACCTTTTACTGGATTTTGCGTTCAGACACTATTTATATAGATTTAACGTGAAAGAAATTCTCTTTTTAGGTTTTCCATAGTATAGTCTTCATGTGATGAGTTTATACCACCTGAATAGGAAAATTGTGCCCTGGATGCATGCCTTCTAAGAATATCAATAGCATAATCATTATACATGGTATAAAACCAATTTTTACACCTTCCGGAGGAGACACTAACAACTATCCAATCCCTGCCTTTCATATCCCTGTTAATGGCAAAGGGACAATTAAAAAAAACAGGATCAAGCCAGACTTCTATATCAGTCATATTAACAGGCTCCTTGTAGGAACACTTAACGCCGTAGCATAACCTCCTTTGATAGTATTGATCAGGTGAATTTAGCCAGCTGGTTGGATCCCAATAAGCATGCGAATGAGCACATACAGGTACCAGCAGCTCTTTTCTACCCAGATAGGTACAATTAAATTTTGTTACATTTCCTTCAAAACCTTCGGCATTATCCCAGGTCCAGTCCAGCCCGCCAGGAACCCTGTCCTGTGTTTGGGCTGTTGACATGCGTCTTATCCTTCTGATGGAAGGTATATATATCCATAAATCATCTGCTTGCGATGGATCATTATAACGATAATACAGGACAATTGTTCCACGCAGATTATAGGGTGACACATAGGGGCAAGTATAGATTAGTTCAAAATTTTTCAGGTTTGGATGATAAAGCCCATCCTGGGTAGAACTGTCATCCCTTACCCTGCCCCTCATCTGTATACGGCGGTTTAAAAACAGATTATGTCTTTCATAGCCCCTTCTATCTTTGCCGCAGATATCCATAGGCACTTCTCTGTCATTATCCTGATATTTTTTAAGAAAATTCCACATGAGCTTTACAGCAATTTGGGGATCTTTTTCATCCGGTTCCGGGAATGGGATGCCATATTTATATCCTCTAAGCCAGCTATCCTTGTCAATATAGCACTCTTTTTTATTCCTTTCGGTTTGAGCCATAAATTTTTCCCACATGGCACCCCTGGGTTTAACAGCTTCCCATGGTGTTTCGTTAATTCGGATTGTTCCCCATACATCAGGATTACTGTACAACACATAGTTAGGTTCAGGTAATAAATCCTTAATCTCTTCAATTGGTCTTGCCTTATATCCCCATGAATTAAGAATCTTTTGTTTTTCTACTATTTCATTATAACCACCTTTTGGTGATTTGCATTTAAAATATCCCTGATTCCAGCCGGGGACAAACTCTGCTATCTCCTCGTCAACCTTCCAATCCGGATTATGGGGCAAGCCGGTGCGAAACGCCGCAAATAACGGGTTGTTAAAATAAAGAATAAACAACGCGAGAAATATACTAAAAGCAAAAAAATTTTTATTAAATGATCGTTTTTCCATAAATCTTTCCCTCATTATTTTAAAGTTTTTTTTCGATTTTCAGATTGGTTTAGCAATTTCAATTATGGTATTTCCCTTCTGCCATGGTGTATTACAAGAATCTCCAAAGGTAAATTTAACCGGGAAATTTTTCTTTTTAGATATCCTTAGGGGATGTTGTTTTTCAAAATTAGAATTGCTGATATTGGTTGGAATATTTACCAAATGATCAAAAAAAAGGTTATGTTAGGGTAAAATTTAATAGACAATAATCAAAGCATAAGGTTATGGTTAAATTTGGTAACAAAGGATACAATGGAAAGCCACATAGAACCCTATTAGGAGTTTTTTAATTATATACTATATATTAAACTAAAATGTCAATATCTACCCAGGCTTCTGGATATGTTACTTTAGACAGAAAAATGGCTTATATCGAATATTCATAAGCTTCCTCTCTCTTAAATATTTAAGGAGTAGAGAAGATAGGAAGAAAAAAATAGCAGGAATCTTCCTTACACTACATTGAATAAATTTTGGGTCAATAATGGAATTACTTAAAGGGCTTGCATATAATCTGCGTGGGGTTTGGTTTGGGATAAAAAATCCTCTGCTTTTACTTCTGGGTTTGATTCGTTTCGTCATCCTTATTGTAATTAATATCATCTTGATTAGTCTGGTCTTAAATCATTTTCAGGAAATCATGGAATTTTTATGGCAAAGGCCTGATAATTTTTGGGGAGCCTGGTTATGGAAACTTTTTTCCTGGTTGCTTTCTCTTTTATTAATAGTAATGGCTTCATTTATCTCTTACCTGGTTTCGCAAATCCTTTTTAGTGTCATAATTATGGATCAGATGTCCAGAATTACTGAAGCCAAGATAACAGGTCAGGTCCAAGAAGGACAAAAAACATCTTGGTTGAAGCTCTTCCTGTTTTTGATAAAACAGGAAATTCCCCGGACTATATTGCCTGTTTTAATATCATTATTTATAATGATTATTGGTTTCCTAACACCCTTGGGACCTTTGTTTGCAATTATTTCAGGATTAATATCCGGAATCTTTCTGGCATGGGATAATACTGACCTTGTTCCAGCCAGGAGGATGTTCCCTTTAAAAAAGCGAATAGGTTTATTAAAAAAATCTTTGCTATTTCATACAGGCTTTGGACTTCTATTTTTAATACCATTTATAAATATTATTTTTCTGACATTTGCCCCTATTGGAGCTACATTTTATTTTCTGGATAGCCAGTCATGATATCCTTAAAAAGTCTTGACTTCCCACTTCCTGTGCTTATCATTTTCTTAACAAAGAATAGAAACATAATGTTTTAAGAAAGAGGTCATTGCAGAAATAATTGTTCAAGAATTTACAAACTATACCTCGAAAAAATATATTTTGTAGTTTTTAGATCAAATAAATTTGACATAAATCCATACTTCCAAAAGTGGATTTTTATTCCACCCTCATCCCAAAGAGCAATAAGATGTCTGAAAAAAATTATTACCATATACTAAGTGTTGCAAAAACGGCAACTCCTGAAGAAATAAAAAAATCCTATCGTAAGCTGGCCTTAAAATACCATCCGGATCGAAATAAAAATGATAAAGCTGCTGAAGAAAGATTTAAGGAGATAAGCGAGGCCTATGCCGTATTGAGTGACCCTAAAAAAAAGAAGCAATATGATATGTTTGGGGAAGATGGCTTTAAAAAACGATTCACCCAGGATGATATCTTTCAGGGTACTGATTTTGACAGCATATTTAGAGAATTTGGCTTTGGGGGAGGCGGAGGTTTTCATAATATCTTCGGCCAGGCCTGTAGAAAATCAGGCGGCCGTGGTTTTAGGGCTCAACCTAGACCAATGAGAGGCCATGATTTGGTATATGAACTCCCTATCTCCCTTGAGGAGCAATGCGAAACCAATAATAAAATTATTTCATATCAAAATAATGGGCAACAGGAAAAGGTCTCAGTAAAAATACCCAAAGGCATTGCTGATGGTCAGAAATTAAGGATTCAAGGCAAAGGCCATGCTGGCAGCAATGGTGGCTCGCCAGGGGATTTATACGTCAAAATAAAGACATTGCCCCACGCTGTCTTTCATAGAGAAGGCGATGACCTTTACATGAAAAAACAAATCAACTTTACAGAAGCTGTCCTTGGTGCTGAAATCGAAATCCAGACAATTGATAAAAAAATATTGAAGCTTAAAATTCCGCCTGGGACCCAAAATAGTTCCAAGTTCAGACTGAAGGGCTACGGACTTCCTCATATGAAGAGTAAGGGCAGGGGAGATGCTTATGCTGAAATCACTATCCTTATTCCAAAAAAACCTAATAAAAAACAGACTAAATTAATTAAAGCTCTAGCAGAAACAGACTTGTAGAGATGGAGCTATAAATTCGTAATGAAGGCTTTATGTGTTTTTTCCGGCGGCCTGGATAGTATCCTTGCAGCTGAATTGATAAAGGCTCAGGGCATTGATGTCCTGGCCATTTTTTTTGAAACCCCTTTTTTTAAAGCAATTAATGCCCGTAAATCTGCCGATTTTATGGGATTGCCCTTTAAAATAGTAGATATTGCCAAACCACATCTAAACATTGTAAAAACCCCCCCCCATGGCTATGGCCGTAACATGAATCCCTGTATTGACTGTCATGCTCTCATGTTTCGAGTAGCAGGAGAAATGCTCGCAGAAGAAGGCGCTGATTTTGTAATTACCGGTGAAGTCCTTGGGCAGCGTCCCATGTCTCAAAATAAATACGCGCTTGATTTGGTCGCTGCTAAAAGCAATATTCCCGGTTTGTTGTTAAGACCTCTGTCAGCCAGGCTTTTGCAAGCGACTATCCCTGAAGAGAAAGGATGGATAAACATGTCTCATTTAATGGATTTTCAGGGACGTACCCGGAAACCACAAATGGCTCTTGCAGAGAGGTTCGGGATAAAAGAGTATCCTCCACCGGCTGGGGGATGTTTACTAACTGAAAAGGCTTTTTCCAGGCGGTTGCAGGATCTATTCGATCACCAAAAGATCTATGGCATCAATGAAATTGAACTATTAAAATATGGACGTCATTTTCGTCTTGGATGCAACTCAAAGGTTATTGTTGGAAGGAATAAAACAGAAAATCAGGCACTACTGAACTTGAAAGACGACAGGGGATGTAACCTTCAAACAATATCCGAGCCTGGGCCGGTAGTTCTTGTATATGGGGATGTTTCCGCTACTGTAATAGAAATTGCAGCATCCCTTACAGCCGCTTACAGCGATATAAAGACTGGAGATACGACTTTTATCAAAGTGGTTAAAAATAAACAGAAGTACAGCCTTTCGACCCTGGCCGTTGGTAAAGAAAAATTTAGAGACTATATGATATAAATCTTGATGGATTTTTTACGAGGTTATCATGTCTTAATTTATTGAGGTCTAGCCCCTAAAAAGTCTTCTAAGAAAACTCTTCTTTTTAAGTTTTTCTAATTGGTGCAGGTTCTCTTTTAACTCATTTTGCTTTAGGTTAATCTGTACTTCAATTTTTTCCTGTTCTTCTGCAAGGTTATAGGCCCTAAGCTTTAAATCGGTTTGCTCTATCCCGGTTTGCCTATTATAGTTATTTTTTTCAACCTCTACTATGTTTTGTAAAAGAGAATCCAATTGTTCCTGGGTGGTCGACAGATCTGCCTTTAACGAAATTATGGCAGACCTCTTTCCTTCAATCTTGCTATTAAGGCTGCCTTCTTTTTCCATTGTTATATATAAATATGGCATGACAATTATACAGAGCAATACTGAAAATCCAATAGTTTTGAGAAAAAAAGAATAGGCAATTAATAAGCCGCTCATGATAACTTTCAGTCTGCCAAAGGCACTTTTAAATGAGTCTGCTTTTGTATAGGAAAGAGTTGTCCCGTTGATTCTGTTCTTTATATTATCTATCTTATCCATTAAAGAGTGGACTTTTTCATTGAGTTCCTTCCCCAGCTCCCCTTTTACACATCGGTCATGCTGAATCTTTTTATCCTCTTGTAATGACCGGGCAAAATGGGCCATATCTTGTAATTCCCGGGTTAGGTCAATCTTCTCAACAGGTTGCCCTATAAATTGACTTTTTAGATCTTCAATAAGAGCAGCGATAGATTCAATATTTTTTTCAATATCTTCGCCTGTCCTGACTAGGAATGGGATATCACAGAGGTATTCATTAGCCATGGTCAACAATAGGGCATTGTCCTTGAGCGCCATTAAAGGGGCGCTATCTGAAACATTTAATCCGTCTTGTCTTTCTTCTAATGTCTGGGTATTCATGAGATATTTTGGCCTTTCGAGGTATCGACTGCAAACGGCAAAAGAAAATCAGAAAATATTGAGGAACATTTCACAACAAACAAAAAAAATAATGAATTAATAAAATTCAAGATAAATATAGATAGCAACATTCTTTTTCTATATAAGAGGATATTACAATATCTTTATAAAAAAGAGGAAGGATATCACTCTCTACAAAAGTCAAGATATCAGAGTTCGCAAAATTTGGAAATAAATTTATGAGTCAGCCTGACCTGGAACCATCAAAACGATTATACATTACAATTGATGGTCCAAATTTTTGATGGTATAAGATTTAATGAATAATCGTAGCAAAGGACCTTTTAAATTAAGCATGAAAATAGCCCGATTTTATCATAATAACAGAATTCATACCGGCATTGTCCAGGGCAAGGACATTATCTCTATTTATGACTATGATGGAGATCTTTCTCTTTTTCGCCTTAAAATAAAACAGAGCAAACCTGTTTCTGAAATCCCCATTCCTATCGAGAATATAAGGTTTGCGCCACCAGTCAGCAGACCATCCAAAATTATAGCGATTGGCCTAAACTACCATGACCATGCAAAAGAAAGCAAAGGCAAGGCGCCAGATCAACCACTAATATTTGCCAAATTTCCCAATAGCCTGGTTGGCCAGCATGACTTGATTTGCTGGGATCCCGGGCTTACAAAAAAGGTCGATTTTGAGGCGGAATTAGCTGTTATCATCGGTCAAAAAGTGCATAACTGCCCCAGCGAAAAAGCAATGGAGGCAATCTTGGGATATACCTGCGCAAACGATGTAAGCGCCAGGGATCTTCAATTTGGAGATAAACAATGGGTTCGAGGAAAATCTCTTGATACATTCTGTCCTGTTGGCCCCTGGATAGTGACCGCGGATGAGATCCATGATCCCCATAATTTAAAGATCTTCTGCCGGATAAACGGGAATCTTATGCAGGACAGTAATACGAGCCAGATGATATTTAAGGTGCCCTATCTAATAAGCTTTTTATCACGCCATTTCACTCTTTTGCCCGGAGATATTATTTTAACAGGGACGCCCAAGGGAGTTGGAGCATTCCGGACGCCTTCCGTTTACCTCAAAGACGGAGATGAAGTTGCTGTTGAAATAGAAGACATTGGAATACTGACAAACCGCTGCAAGGAAAAAATGATTATTTATTGATGGCTACTAGATAATTATCCTGCCAGATGATGATTCCTCCAGGTTTTTTGCGCTGCTTTTCTCCTCATTCATCAAGGACGTCACTAATTTGAGGCTACGCTCCAAAAGGAATTCAACTACCGGATTGAGCTTTATGGTGCCATCTTTTTCATCCATGGTCCTGGCCGCTGCAAGGGATAATCTGGCAGAATAATTTTCCTCCAATTGATAAAACATATAGGCCATTTCTTCAAATCTGTGTTTTATAATATCCCTCTTTGATTGTGGAAAGATCTTTTCAACACTCTTTTCTTTAATTTGATTGGCTCTTTCCATTTTTTGAGCCCTTGTGAGTGTTATACCCGTCTTATCAATATTTATAATTTCATCTATTATAGGCAAAAGTTCTTCATAGTCAATGAACCAGGATGCCAGAAGATCATGTTCAAACAATTTTTCAAGCTGCGATACACCGAGTGTGCCTTCTTCAATTATTGAACTATCTATGAAGTCATAGACAATGGGTTTTTCCAGAAAAGAAATATTGTCCGTAAGCCATGGCCTAAGTTCTACCAAAGGAGAGGGGATTTCTATATTTAGTTCCAGATGACGCTGGTAGGCCTTTTCTATGATGGTGACTGCATGCTCTATAGATGTTTTTATTAAAGGTCCTGCTTCTTGAGATAGATTGTTTTTCATCTCCTTGATACGTTTTTTGCTAAGTACCCCAACTAGAAATTCCTTAACACCAAATTCATCAGATAGAAGGCTGACAACCACTTCATTGTTGAAACCAAAGCGGTTTATTACCATCATTATAGTTCTAAAACCTGTAAGATCTTTAATGGGTCCGATATAGACAATAGGTTTATTTTTTTCCGGCGGCTTTAAGATACCTTGAGTTTGATCATTTTCAATAAAAATTTCATCAACTTTAATATCTTTATTTTTAAGCTTAAAGATAATTCGTTTAATAGCCTTTGTAATTTTCTTATTATTAAATTTTTTCCCCAAGGCTTTAAGAATTAAAACACTTTTTTCTTCTAATGGAAGACGCTCAATTAATTTGAGAGCCATATCTTGATCATAAACCATTGAAGCAAGTTCTTGAGGATTTTTGTTATTAATCTGCTTTAAAATATCTTCCTCAGATGTAAGATCAATATTTGATTTACTATAATTATCCATATTTAAATCACCTTTTTTTCCTCAATTGCCACAAGATCATCATGACCTGTTTCTTTTAAGTAAACATTGATAGTTTCATCTAAACTGGTTTCCCATACCCCGCCGATATAATTTGCTGAAATAGGCAATTCGCGATATTGAGGCCCCCTGTCAACCAGAACCGCTAACTCAATTTTATTAGGCCGGCCATAATCCATTAAAGCATCCATGGCGGCTCGAACAGTTCTTCCTGTAAAAAGGACATCATCAACCAGAATTATAGTTTTACCGTCGATAGAAAAGGGTAAATCTGTCTTTCCGACAACAGGTGTAGGGCCGATCCTTGTCCAGTCGTCACGATACATTGTGATGTCAAGAATTCCAACAGGTGGTGGCAGTATATGGAGATTCGTAATAACCTCTTTAATTCTTCCTGCCAAAAATGCGCCGCAGGTTCGAATACCAATAATAGCAAGTTCTTTCATTAAAGGGTTCTTTGCTACGATTTCCAGGGCTATTTCATTGATTTTTTGAGGAATATCTTCGGCCTTTAAAATTGTCTTTTTTTTCATATTATTTGAGAACCTCGTAAAATGTCAGAGTGCCTTTTTACCTGGTGGGTGAGGATTACTCCCTACCCCGCCATTTGAAGTAAATTCAAATGGTTCCACCCCAAAGCTGAGGATTATCCACCTTTGGCCTTTTTACGAGGTCATCAGAAGATAGGAATATCAGGTTTTTATTCAGGTAGCAAGTGATTAAGAACTAGTCTTTGTTTCAAAAAAGTATATTTAGAATACTTGAGTGTGTCAAATTTATATTGTCATTTAGCTTAATTAATTAGAATAAAAATGGAGTCAATCCTATATCCTCATGTTAAGAGAAAAATAAAGAGTGCATAATATCAAAAAGTTAAGCATACACTTTGATTTCGGACATATCTTTACCTATAGCTCCACCAGGAACTTTAGCAAATTTTGTGACGAGACTCTCTCTTAGGACTACAACTCTAGGCAATTAAATTTATTGATTTACAGTAAGTCTATCTCATTTTATATAATGTCTCTCCTAAATTCATTATAATCAGGATCTTTTATTGGAAGAGATACTTTCTAAACCTTAACAAGCATATAGGCATAAATATTTATATTTTTTTCACAGATAAGATTTACTATGAAGCTTTACCTCAAAGAATTTATAGCCTTATGCATATCAATTTTTTAATTGACAACTCAAGAAATTCGAGTTAATACTTAAACTAATTTAATCAATCGTAAGATTATCATGAAAATCAAGCTTTAAGAAAAGGCTTTTGATAAATTTGAAGATATTCTTCAAAAGGTCACAAATTGCATTTTTTTTAATGGCCGTGAACATCATGTGCATTGTTCGGTCTCGTAATACCCGATTATTACAAGACATCACACCTTACCCTTGATGCTCACCGAAAAAAATCAATTTATAACCTTCCGAAGTATAGTAGTCAATTCAAGATAATCAAAAAAAATCTCCGAATAAGTGTATCGCTTTTTCAACTTTAACCATAAGTTATATATTTTCTTATAATTACCAATACCCTTTAGCAAAAAATTATCAGAATTAAATCTGGATAAAAAGAGTCAGAATTTTTCAAATGACCTTCTGCGGAGCATGGTTGATGCTTAC
>DAOWOF010000178.1 GCA_030642205.1 Desulfobacteraceae bacterium
GAAACCTTGAACAGTTTCAATACATTGGCATCCCAAACTTATACCCTGAAACAGATCAATATGAAAAAGGATGAGATTCCTGATTCTCTTAATAGCCTTATGATTGTAAGACCCACTGAGCCATTTTCAGATTATGAGCTTTATCAGATTGATCAGGCCCTTATGCGAGGCACAAACCTGATCTTTTTCCTGGACTCTTTTTATAAAGCGCCAGTCGCAGGAAATCCAATGATGGGAATGAACCAGGGATCGACTCATATCCCGGTAAAGACTGGTCTTGAAAAATTGCTTGATAACTACGGTATTAAAATTCAACAATCAATTGTAATGGATAAAAACTGTTTTAAACAGCAGCAGCAAGGCAGTGAAGTCCCAGTTTACTATGCCCCTATTATAAAGGAAACAAACATAAATCCTGATATTGATTTTATGCAAAATATCAAGGGATTAATCGCGATAAAAATGTCTCCTCTGGACCTGGATTTTGATTTGGTATCCGACCTGGGCCTGAAAGCGACTAATTTATTCTCTTCATCAGAAGAATCATGGGAAATGAAAAAGATTACCAGCTTTAATCCATTTTTTATTACCCCTCCAACCCCACAGACAGAGATGAAAAGCATGAATCTGGCCTACCTCATTGAAGGTGAATTTCCCAGCTTTTTTAAAGACAAGCCAATGCCTGAAAAACCAAATCAGGAAGATGAAAAACCTAAATCAGGAATCGGGCCTAATCAGCTGGGAGAGACTATAGATAAGGCATCAAAACCTCGTCTGGAATCAGAAAAAATTGAGGAGAGAGGCGCTTTTTTGGAAAAAGGCAAACCAGCAAAAATATTCCTCATGGCCTCATCAGAGATGTTGAGAGATAATATTATTGATGCCGAAGGAAAAAATACAAATGCCATGTTAATTATGAATATTCTGGACTATATGAACGACAGAGAAGAAACCATAGCCATGCGTAGCAAAGAACAGCGCTTTAATCCCCTCTATGAAATTTCTTCCCCTGTAAAGTTTTTTACCAAAACCTTTAATATTGCAGGATTGCCAATTATCGTTGTTATCTTTGGTATTTTTGTATGGATACGTCATAATACCAGAAAGAAACAGATTCAGATGATTTTTGAAAAATAATCTATATGGGGAGATCATGAAACTGACAAAAGAACGCCTGATCCTTTTATCTATAATGATAGTATTAATCCTGTACCTGGTATTTCATAATCCAGACAGGACCTTATATCAATTACCGGAAATAAATAAAATTAAGCTTGCGGATATCTCAAAAATAGAAATTATACAAAAAGGTAAAGACATAATTCTGGAAAAAAGAGATAAAAACTGGCAAATAGATCCCAAGGGCTACCCGGCCGATCCTGACAAGATCGATAAAATTCTGAATATGATTGCAAACCTGACCATTACTGAGCTAATCTCCAAATCCAAAAATTATCTTCGTTATGATCTTACAGATGATAAGAAATTAATGCTCAAGGGATTCTCAGGGGATATATTAAAAAGGGAGATTGATATTGGAAAAGCGGCTTCAACGCATTGGCACACCCATATACGTTTACCAGGAGATCCCAATGTATATTTTGCCAGGGGAGATTTCAGGCGTGTCCTGGATGTTGATGTCAATGACCTGCGAGACATGAAAGTCTTGTCATTCATCCCGGGAGACATTCAACAAATTTCCATTTTTAAAGGGCAGGCAGAATTACATTTAAGTCAAATGATCAAAAAAGTAGAAGCTGACAAGGAAAACCAAGTCAGGAGCCATGAAATTATTACCTGGCAAACAGATGAAGGCAAAGCAGTGGAGACAATGGATATTGATGATCTATTCTATACCCTGTCTGATATAGACTGCGAAAAATATCTTGATAATATACCAAAAAGCAAGTTCAAAGATCCGATTTTTACAATCAAGCTTAAAAGCAATATTCTTTACGAACTTTCAGTTTTCGAACCAATTGACAAAGAATCAAAAGATTTTCCGAGTATTTCCGCAACCAATAATTATACCTTTGAGCTTCCTGAGTCTACGGTTAAAACGATTAAGGAAAAGTTAGATAAAATTATTAAATATATGATGGACTCGTAAAAAGGCCATCAACAGACCGACGGGAGGCAGAAGGCAGCTCTATTGCCTCCCTTAGATCTGTCAGGCCTACGCCTTTATTTTTTATTCCTCTTGCAAATCCAATTCACTGCTTCAAGGAGATCCTTGGCGATATGGATTGGTTTATGGGGGAAATCAGGCAGGATATATTGCGCATCTCCAAGGCCATAGCCGGTTTCAACCATAATTCCTTTTATATTTGCCCTTTGAGCAAAAGCAATATCAGAACATCGATCACCTATAACATATGAATTATCTCTATCAATATCAAAGTCTTTTAAGGCCTTATTTATCAGTCCTGGCGCAGGTTTACGACAATCACATTTAATGCTGTATTCAGCGACAATCCCCCCTGTATGGTGTGGACAATAATAGATTCTATCTATAAATGCGTCTTCTTCTGCCAGGGAAAGGATCATTTTTTCATGTATTTTATCTACTAACTGGATTGGAAAATAGCCTCTGGCAACCCCTGATTGATTGGATGTTATAATAGCCAGGTATTTATTTTGATTCAATATGCGTATGGCTTCGGCTGCGCCCGGGAGCAGGATAAAACGGCTTGGATGATTAATATACCCCATCTGCTCATTGATTGTTCCATCGCGATCCAGAAATATGGCTGGTCTTTGCATCCAGGAATTCTCCTCAATACCTTAAGATTGTAAACTTGTTTTTGCGCAGTCCCTGAGTTCTGCCATAACATCCCAGACTTCCTCCGGCTTGACTGATAACATACAGATATGATCTGTTGGGCAAGTCTGTTTTAGACAAGGCGCGCATTTTATTTCATGTTTGACTATTCTGGTTATTGGTCCTCGGGGGCCTGTGGCCACAGAATCAGTTGGTCCGAATATTGCTACAACAGGAATCCCCAGAGATGCTGCAATATGCATTAATCCGGAGTCATTGGTTACAAATAAATGGCATTGTTTAATAATCCCGACGGCCTCTGCCAGGGAGGTCTTTCCGGCCAGATTGATGGCCTGAGCTGTCATATTCTGTTCTACTATCTCTCCTATCCCGGTTTCTTTGTTGCTTCCCATTATAAGGATTTTGGCATTCCATCTGGCAGCGGCCATGTCTCCAATCCTTGCAAAACGTTCAGGAGGCCATCTCTTGGCGTCTCCAAACATGGCTCCCGGCCCCAAACCAAGAATAAAGGAATCTGATTTGATATCATTTATTGATAAAATATCCCTTGCTCTTTTGAGGTGTTCCTGGGCAGGATAGAGGACAGGATCATGGCTTTTGGCCTCCCATCCAGCGGCTCGCAGGATGGACAAATAATATTCCACCTGATGTGCTTTCATGATCCCGGAAGTTCTGGTAACTCGATGGGTCAGGAAGATTCCCCGACCATCGGTATTATAACCCAGCCGGTATTTACAAGCTCCCAGCCAGGCCATAAGAGCCGCCTCGATTGCATTTTGAAAAAGGATAGCGAGATCAAATTTTTCTTTTCGGATTAATTTTATGACCCTGAATCCTTCCTTTATCACATTCCTGAAACCCTCTTCTTTTTTGAAAATAATTATATTATCCACGGCTGGATGATTTTCAAAAATTGGAACTACCCACGGTTTTGCCACAACCGTGATAGAGCTTTTCGGGAAATTAGCTTTAATCGCTTCCAGGGCAGGCAGGGTCATGACCACATCTCCAACCCAGTTGGTAGCCCTGACCATGATTTTCCGTATAGGAAGTCTGCTAATATCTGAAGTACTTGCTGATTTCAAGGTTCAAGACCCATTTAAAATTATGCCTTAGGAGTTGTCCGGAAATAAGTTGGACAATATTATGGACAACTCCTTAATATTTAGAGCCTGAACGAAAACTGTGCTTATCTCGCCAATTTCTGCGGATAAAATTTTCCAGTTTTCGTTCAGGCTCTATTTATATACAAAACTGTTGAAATGATAAAAAAACCTGTCAGGTGTGTACCATATTGAAAAAATAGAGGCAAGTGGAGGTTAAATATGCGCAGACTTAATTACCACCAGTTTTTCCATGGTCATTTCCCGCATGGTTGGACCTATCCCGCCGATGCCGAGTCCTGATTCATTATTGCCTCCAAAAGGCATCCAGTCCACCCGAAATGCAGTATGATCATTTACCATTACCGCGGTAGCCTTTAGTTTTTTAACCGCGGCCATGGCAAATTCCAGATCTTTTGTAAATACCGCGGCCTGGAAGGAATAATTGAGCTGGTTCGCCCTGTTAATGGCCTCCTCGCTTTCCCTGTAAGCGTAGATTGCCACTACAGGGCCAAAGATCTCTTTTTGTGAAATCATTGAATCCTCAGGGGGATTCAGGATCAAGGTTGGCTGGTAACATGTATTGGATATCTTTTTGCCGCCACATAGAATTGAGGCAGTCCGCCCTGCTTCCTCTACCCATTTATGGACTCTGTCTACCTCCTCTGGCGTAATCAGTGGACCTACCTCGGTTTCTTCTTCAAGGGGATCTCCAACCTTGAGTTTTTTTACAAGGGAGATCATTCCGGAGCAAAATTCATCAAGGATCGATTCATGCACATAAATTCGTTGTACCGAGACACATACCTGACCGGCATGATAATACCCTCCTTTTACCAGTAGAGGCAGGGCAAGCTCCATATCAGCCGTCTTGTCAATAATAACAGGCGCGGCGCCTCCATGCTCAAGGGCACAGGTTGCGCCTGGCGCTAATCTTGATCTTAAATGCCAGCCCACCTTGGCAGAACCGATAAAAGTAAGAAAAGAGACGCGTCTGTCTGCCACCAGTTTTTCAGCGATATTATTTTCACAAAGAATCATCCGACAATGCTCTTCTGGAAGCCCTGCTTCATACAGGATATCGATCAAATTTTTACATGATAAAGGGGTCACGGAGGAGGGCTTTACCAGCGTCGGGCATCCGGTTGCAATGGCTGGAATAACCTGATGGATGATAAGGTTGAA
>DAOWOF010000052.1 GCA_030642205.1 Desulfobacteraceae bacterium
ACTATCCCGGAATCATCCAGATCTCCAAGATTCTCTTCACCTATATTAGGTATGTCACGCGTAATTTCTTCTTTTCCAAGCTTCGTATCCCTGGCCTCAGAACTAAATTCTTCTATATGAATTGACGTAAAATAATCCTCTTTTACAAGCCTCTCAGATAAAAGGATTGAATCCTCATAATTATACCCGCCCCATGGCATAAATGCCACTATGATATTTTTCCCTAACGCAAGCGTTCCAAGATCAGTTGAAGAACCATCGGCAAGTACCTGACCTTTCTTAATCCAATCACCCTTTGAAATAATAGGCTTTTGAGAAAAACAGGTGCTTTGATTTGTACGTTTAAATTTCTTCAATTTATAGATATCAACACCAGTATCATCAAAACCCAAATCATCTGTATCTGCCTTTATAATAATGCGAGCTGCGTCAATATATTCTACAATACCATCACGCTTTGCCAAAACACATACGCCGGAATCAACCGCTACAACAGTTTCCACACCAGTACCTACAACCGGAGCGGAACTCTTTAAAAGCGGGACAGCCTGACGCTGCATATTAGACCCCATAAGCGCACGGTTGGCATCATCATTTTCAAGGAAAGGGATTAGTGATGCAGCAATACTCACTAACTGATTAGGTGAAACATCCATATACCTTATATCATCAGACGGTGCCATAATAGCTTCTCCCGCCTGACGGGATGCTATAAAAGGATTAATAAAACAATTTTGAGAATCAAGTTTGGCATTGGCCTGGGCAATTATATGTTCTTTTTCATCCATTGCACTAAGAGAATGGGTATCATTAGTTACCATACCATCCTTAACAACACGATAAGGTGTCTCAATATAACCATATTTATTGACATAAGCATAGGTGCTTAATGATACGATTAAACCGATATTCGGGCCTTCAGGTGTTTCAATAGGACAAATCCGGCCATAGTGTGTTGGATGGACATCTCTCACCTCAAAACCGGCACGTTCTCTCGTCAACCCACCAGGCCCAAGTGCGCTCAAACGTCTTTTATGCGTTATCTCAGACAATGCATTATTCTGGTCCATAAACTGAGAAAGCTGGCTAGTGCCAAAAAATTCTTTGACAACAGCGGTCACGGGTTTTGCATTAATAAGCTCATTTGGCATCAGGGTATCTATTTCCTGAAGGTTCATGCGCTCCTTAATAGCACGTTCCATTCGAACAAGCCCTATACGATACTGATTCTCTAACAACTCGCCTACTGCTCTAACACGGCGATTACTAAGATTGTCAATATCATCCACTTGTCCCTGAGAATCCTTAAGATGCACAAGTTTTTTAATGGCAAGCAATAAGTCTTCCGGACTTAGCGTTCTGAAATCTAATGGGACATTCAACCCCAACTGCTGATTTAATTTAAAACGCCCGACCTCGGAAAGATCATAATTTTCAGGTTTAAAAAAAAGACTGTTGAAAAAAATAGTAGCTACTTCAATTGTGGGCGGGCTGCTTGGCCTTAATTTGCGATATATATCAATTATAGCATCATCTCTCGTCGCAATCTTATCAAGCATAAGCGTATCCCGCATAGATGAGCTGTAATTGATCCTGTCAATAAAAAGAATATCTATAGAATCTACGCCTTTTTCACGCAGTAGTTTAACAGACTCCGCATCAAGCATACTATTTGCGAACAATAATACATCATTGCTTTCTGTATCAATAACATCAGAAGCAAGGATTATTCCTTCAATATCCTCCCAGCTGATTGGCATAGTTTTTAACCCTAGTTCAGCGAATATATTAAGGGCTCTTTTGGTAATCTTTTTACCTTTTTTTATTATAATTTCATCGGTTTCAGGATGTTTAACATCTTTTGTAGCCTTTGTCCCATGTAGATGCTTTTCAATTATTTCACGGCTCGGGTCTTTATCCTTTTTTAAATAAATACGCTCCGACTCATAAAAATAATTAAGTATATCTCTTGCGGAATACCCAAGTGCCTTTAAAAGTATTGTAATAGGGAGCTTTCGGCGTCTGTCTATACGAATATAAAGTATATCTTTATGATCAAATTCAATATCTATCCATGAACCTCTTAAAGGAATTATCCTTGCTGAATATAAAATTTTTCCACTGGAATGTGTTTTTCCGCGATCATGATCATAAAACAGACCTGGGGAACGCTGAAGCTGGCTGACAATAACCCGCTCGGTTCCATTAATAACAAATGTCCCGTTTACAGTCATTAAAGGGATAGCTCCAAAATAAATCTCCTGCTCCTTAATATCCCTTATATTGTGTGTATTAGCCTCTTCATCAAGATCAAATACAACAAGACGCACTGTTATTCTAAGGGGAATATCAAAATTCATGCCCCGTTGGATACATTCATCAACATCATACTTGGATTTACCAAAGGAATATTTCACAAACTCAAGACATGATGCACCGCTGAAATCCTTTATCGGGAATACATGTTTGAAACATCCCTGCAAACCGAAATCCTTTCTATGTTCAGGCTCTACATCCATTTGTAAAAACCTTTCATAGGATTCCTTTTGCATCTTTATAAGATTAGGAATTTCAAGAACCTTTTTTATCTTTCCAAAACTCTTCCTGATGCGGTAACTATTCTCTGCAAGAGATGCCATGTTTTCTCCTCAAACAGTTGTTCTCAAATAATAATTTAAAAAAATCAACATCTTATCAAGAGTTGATTCCCATAACCAGATAATGGCCAGCACCTCCTGCAACATTAAATATAATATCAAAGGGCACTGGCCAATATTAAATCTTAAACCTGCAAAAATTTATTTGATTTCAACAGTTGCGCCTACTTCTTCTAATTGCTTAACAATATCATCAGCTTCTTCTTTGTTAATCCCTTCTTTTACCTTTCCAGGGGCGCTGTCAACCACATCTTTGGCCTCTTTAAGACCTAAACCTGTGATAGCCCGGACAACTTTAATAACCTGTATTTTTTTATCACCTATACCTGTTAAAACTACATCAAATTCCGTTTGCTCTTCTGCTTCAGCTGAAGCAGCCCCGGCTGCTGGCATTGCAGCCATTGCAACAGGCGCTGCCGCACTTACACCGAATTTATCCTCAAGCTCCTTAATTAACTCCGACAGTTCGAGAACTGTCATATTTTCAATAAAACTAATAACTTCTTCTTTGGTTATTGCCATCATTAATCTCCTATTATCTTTTTCTTAATTATTATTCTCTTCTTTTTTATCCCTGATAGCGGATAAAACATTAACCATATTTCTCGGCAATGCTGCCAATAGACCGACAAAATTTGTAGGCACTGCTATCAGGCCTGCGAGCAGAGTCCCAAGAAGCGTTTCCCTGTCAGGAAGTTTTGCCAGAGCAAAAACCGCCTGGCTATCCAGCAGATTCCCTTCCAATATACCCATTTTTATCTCAAGATTGGAATCCTCTTTCAGATATGCGGTAAGTATCTTTGCAGGTGATACAGGATCATCAACACTTATGGCCAGGGCATTAGGGCCACATAGAAGATTTGTCATCTCCTCTATATGTGTTCCTTTTGCAGCTAACTTTATTAATGTATTCTTTACCACATGATATTCGACACCTGCATCCCTAAGCCTTCCTCTGAGACCACTCATTGATTCGACAGTCATCCCGCTAAAATTTGTGGCAATAACTGTCTTTGAATCTTCTAAGCTCTTGTGAAAATCAGCTATAAACTTTACTTTATCTTCTCTTGTCAAACTCCACACCCCCTCCTTTTATGATACCACAGCTTCTCTGGGCTGCCATGACGTTAGCCGCCATTCCGACACGGAGATTATTATTTATTGATCATGCATCTATACAGGCATTTTTTAAGCATGATTGCACCTGCAGTCTCTGACCCATTTAAATTTGCGGTAATTCTATTATAAACACCTGTCTGTTTTAAAAAACCAAATACTACAATGCTTTAACTTCTAATGGATCTACTTTCAATCCAGGTCCCATTGTTGTGGATACTGTAATCCCTTCAACATAGGTTCCTTTACTCGCTGATGGTTTAAGCTTCATCAATGATTCAATTAAAGTAGATATATTCTGTTTCAACTTTTCAAAACCAAATGAAACCTTGCCAACAGGAGCATGTATAATACCATTTTTTTCAACCCTGAAATCAATCTTTCCGGCCTTGATATCTTTTATAACCTTTGACAAATCAAATGTAACCGTTCCAAGTTTTGCATTTGGCATCAGCCCCCTTGGCCCTAAAATTTTTCCTATTTTACCTACAAGGCCCATCATATCAGGGGTAGCTACTGTTTTGTCAAACTCAAGCCAACCGCCCTTTATCTTCTCAATAATCTCATCTGAGCCGATATAATCAGCTCCCGCCTCCTCAGCCTCTTTTTCCTTTTCACCTTTTGCAAATACAAGAACCTTGACTTCTTTACCGGTTCCATTTGGCAATACTACTGTCCCCCTAACCATCTGTTCAGCATGCCTGGGGTCTACACCAAGTTTGACAGCAAGTTCAACAGTCTCATCGAAATTTGCATAAGAAACCTTTAAAGCATTATCCAAGGCATCATCAAAGGAATAGCGTTTTACATTCTCTATATTTTCAATAGCCTTTTTATACTTTTTACCTCTTTTAGCCATTACATATCTCCAACATAATAAATACGTATTTAAAACTATTTGACCGTGATACCCATACTCCTTGCCGTACCCTCGATTATTTTCATGGCATTTTCAATATTATATGCTGAAAGATCAACGAGTTTGAGCTGGGCTATTTCCTCAACCTGTTTTTTGGTTACACTTCCGACCTTTTCAAGGTTAGGCACACTTGATCCCTTGTCCAATTTTGCAGCTTTCTTTAATAGTACTGAAGCAGGCGATGTTTTAGTAATAAAATCAAATGACCTGTCAGCATATATCGTAATGATAACCGGTATTATAGTCCCCTGTTGCTCCTGTGTTTTAGCATTAAAAGCCTTGCAAAAATCCATTATATTTACACCATGTTGGCCTAATGCCGGCCCAACAGGAGGTGAAGGATTTGCCTGGCCACCCGGAATCTGTAATTTTACCTGGGCCAATACTTTTTTTGCCATAATATATAAACTCCTTCTTATTTTTTTGATATCTGGACATAATCCAATTCTACCGGTGTGGGTCTGCCAAAAATACTTACCATAACACTAACCCTGCCTTTATTATCATCAGCATCCTCAATCAAACCATTAAAATTTGTAAACGGGCCGTCTACAATAGTCACTTCATCCCCTTTTTCAAACTGATATTTTGATTTAGGCTTCATCACACCTTCTTCAACCTGGGATAAAATTACTGCAATTTCCTCATCAGGGATCGGAACCGGCATATTCGCATTGCCTAAAAAACCCGTAACCTTAGGTGTATCTTTAACAAGATGCCAAACCTCATCATCAAGTTCCATCTGCACCATCATATAGCCAGGATAAAACTTCCTTTGAGAACTCTTCTTCTGACCATTTACTATCTCAACTACCTGCTCGGTGGGAACCATTATTTTCCCGAATTTTTCTGTCTTTTTAAATTTTTTAATCCGTTCTTCAAGACTCTGCTTAACCTTCGCCTCAAAGCCTGAATATGTATGTACGATATACCACTCTAAGGCCACTATTTTCCCCTTTGTTTAAATATAAAAAATCAGCCTATAAAACCAACTCGATTATCTTTGATAATGATATATCAACCACTCCAAAAAATAACGACGCAAATATAACCAGGACTATAACTACAATGGTTGAACCAATCACCTCTTTCCGAACAGGCCAGTGGACCTTTTTTAATTCCATCCTGACCTCTTCAAGGAAAACCTTTACTGACTGAAAACCCTGTATGATTTTATTGGTACTGACATCTATATTCTTTCCGCCCTTAACAATCTGCTTATTTTTTTTATATTTTCCCATAAACCTGTCTGCTAAAATGGCAGGCCAGGAGGGATTCGAACCCCCAACATCCGGATTTGGAGTCCGGCGCTCTAGCCGTTAGAGCTACTGGCCTACTCTAAGTTATAATTTACTTTGTCTCCTTATGCAGCGTATGTATCCTGCAAAACCGACAATACTTTTTAAGCTGTAACTTATCCGGAGTTGTCCTTTTATTTTTTGTCGTTGCATAATTTTTTCTCTTACATTCAGTACAGGACAAATTTATTTTTACTCTCATGCAAACCTCTCGCGATTACTCAATAATTTCACTAATAACGCCTGCGCCTACGGTACGGCCTCCCTCGCGTATAGCAAAACGAAGCTCCTTCTCCATGGCTATCGGCGTAATCAATACAACGTCCATACTTACATTATCTCCAGGCATTACCATCTCTACTCCAGATTCCAATGTAACCATACCGGTAACGTCTGTTGTACGAAAATAAAACTGCGGGCGATATCCATTGAAAAATGGCGTGTGGCGGCCACCTTCTTCTTTCTTTAATATGTATGCCTGGGCCTTGAACTTGGTGTGTGGCGTTATGCTCCCAGGTTTGGCTACCACCTGGCCACGCTCTACATCATCACGTTTGGTCCCGCGTAATAATACTCCTATGTTGTCGCCTGCCTGACCTTCATCCAAAAGCTTGCGAAACATCTCTACGCCTGTACATACTGTCTTGATCGTAGGACGTATACCTACTATCTCTACTTCTTCTCCTACTTTGACTATACCACGATCAACCCGGCCGGTTACAACCGTGCCGCGTCCGGATATTGAAAACACATCTTCAACAGGCATGAGAAAAGGCTTGTCAAGCGTACGTACCGGCTCAGGTATATAGTCATCAATCGCATCCATTAATTCAAATATGCATTTGGCTTCTTCACTGTCAGAATCATCCGACTCAAGTGCCTTTAATGCAGACCCCTGAATAATAGGTATGTCATCTCCGGGAAAATCATATTTACTTAACAGCTCTCGCAACTCAAGCTCAACTAACTCTATCAATTCAGGATCATCCACCATGTCACATTTATTCAAAAATACCAATATATTGGGGACTCCTACCTGACGTGCCAGTAATATGTGCTCCCGAGTCTGAGGCATCGGACCGTCTGTGGCCGCTACAACCAGTATGGCTCCGTCCATCTGGGCCGCTCCGGTTATCATGTTCTTTATATAATCAGCATGACCAGGACAATCAACATGAGCATAATGACGTTTTGAGGTCTCATACTCAACATGCGCTGTGGCTATGGTTATGCCGCGCTCACGTTCCTCAGGAGCTTTGTCTATCTCATCAAAAGGCACATAATTAGCCTGACCCCTGCTCGATAAATGCTTGGTTATCGCTGCTGTTAACGTCGTCTTACCATGATCAATGTGTCCAATCGTTCCCACATTAACATGCGGCTTAGTCCTCTCAAATTTTTCTTTAGCCATCTTATCTTACCTCCTGATGAACATAATCCTTTATAGAATATCCTTAATATTCTTTTTAAATTTATTATTCTGTTAAAAATCTAATAATATTTTCTCAGATTTTAACTTTGTACCGGGTCAGAATCTTCCTTAGACATATTTCAAGCCGCTAAAAAGCGGCTTGCAAGGGATTAAATCAACCCCTACTCATAAAATCTACGCACATTAACCTTTTTTACCAACGATAATGTGCAAAAGCCTTATTAGCCTCTGCCATTTTATGGGTATCCTCTTTCTTTTTAACAGATGAACCTCGACCATTTGCAGCATCTAACAATTCGCCAGCTAATCTTTTAACCATTGTTTTTTCAGATCTGGCTCTGGCAAATCCAATAATCCATCTTATAGCAAGGGCAGTTCGCCGGTCTGCACGGACTTCTGTCGGCACCTGATACGTGGCCCCTCCAACACGCCGACTCTTAACTTCTATAAGAGGCTCAACATTCTGTATTGCCTTTTTAAAAGCCTGCAATCCATCCTCATTAATGCGTTCTTCACATTGCTTCAACGCCTTATAAAAAATTAATTCGGCAACACTCTTTTTACCCTGTATCATTATAGAATTAATAAATTTTGTCACCAGTTTATTCTTATAAATTGGATCCGGGATTATTTCCCTTTTTTGTGGTTCTCGTCTTCTAGCCATATTTTATCTACCAACCCTATTTTGGTCGTTTAACTCCATATTTTGAACGTGCCTGCTTCCTGTCCTGTACTCCAAGCGCATCTAAGGTGCCACGTATAACATGATATCGAACACCTGGCAAGTCCTTTACACGTCCGCCACGAATTAAAACAACGGAATGTTCCTGTAAATTATGCCCAACCCCTGGGATATATGTTGTGGCTTCAATCCCATTTGTCAACCTTACCCTTGCGATCTTACGCAAGGCAGAATTAGGCTTTTTAGGAGTTGTGGTATAAACTCTCAGACATACACCTCTTTTCTGAGGACAACCCTGCAATGCCGGAGTTGTATTCTTCTTTTTTATCTTTTTTCTACCTTTTCTTACCAATTGATTAATGGTTGGCATAAAGCCCTCCGTCTGCAATTAACAAATCTTTTATTTTAATAAAACAAGCCTGTAAAATCAACTTAACATGACTCACAGAATTGAGATAAATACAGTCCTATTTAAACAATGTCAAGAATATTCAACATTATATTACTATTTAACTATTTTTTATAAATCACCTGCCTCAGAACGTGCTATCTTAAGATTTCTATAAGCCATCAGACCTGTTCCTGCCGGGATAATCCTGCCCATTATCACATTTTCCTTAAGACCCCTCAAATAATCAACCTTACCCGCTATAGCAGCTTCGGTTAATACTTTGGTTGTCTCCTGAAAAGAGGCCGCCGAGATAAAACTCTCCGTACCAAGGGAAGCCTTGGTAATACCAAGCAGCATAGACTCTCCTGAAGCAGCTTTTTTACCTTCCTGCACTAATTTTTCATTAGCCTCTTCAAAAACAAATCTTCCAACCTCCTCACCTATGAGGAAATCAGAATCTCCAACAGCTGTAATCTTTATTTTCCGAAGCATCTGACGAACAATAACTTCAATGTGTTTATCATTAATTTTAACACCCTGTAAGCGATAAACCTGCTGAACCTCATCAACCAAATATTTAGCAAGTTCTTTCACCCCTTTTACTGCAAGAATATCCTGAGGATTGGCAGAACCATCCATCAGAAGTTCACCGGCCTTTACAAAATCACCTTCATGGACAGCAATATGTTTCCCTTTTGAAATAAGATATTCGCGGAATTCCCCAACATCGGGAGTGATTATAACCTTTCTTTTCCCCTTTGTGTCTTTTCCAAAAGAGACGATACCGTCTATCTCGGATATAACGGCATGTTCCTTTGGCTTACGGACCTCAAAAAGCTCTGCAACACGTGGCAGACCTCCTGTAATATCCTTGGTCTTTGTTGTTTCACGCGGAATCTTTGCCAATACATCCCCTGGAGCTACATTATTGCCATCCTGTACCATAATAATCGCTCCGATCGGCAGACGATATCTAGCTAACGAACCGGTAGCCAATATTCTTACTACCTTTCCATCCTGATCTCTTACAGAAATCCTCGGCATCATGTCAGCTTGTCTTGCATCAACTATAATGCTACTTGCCTTCCCGGTTATAGTGTCAACCCGCTCCTGCATGGTAATGCCTTCAGTAACATCTTCATACTTAATCTTCCCGCCCACATCAGTCATAATCGGTATTGTAAAAGGGTCCCAATTGGCTAAAAGCGTACCAGCAGGGATAGAATCTCCATCCTTTACCCTCAAAACCGCTCCATAGATCAATGTGAATTTTTCCCGTTCACGACCACTTGAAGTTATAATAACAAGTTCGCCATTCCTGTTCATAACTACCTCTGCACCTGCAGTATTACGAACGAGGTTGACATTATTCAACTTTACAACCCCCTCAGAACGGCTTTCAATGGAACTCTGCTCAATTTTCTTAGAGGCAGTACCACCTATATGAAATGTTCTCATCGTAAGCTGAGTACCTGGCTCACCAATTGATTGGGCAGCCATAATCCCAACTGCCTCTCCAATATCAATTATCTTGCCATGAGCCAAATCTCTCCCATAACACTTGGCACATAATCCATGACGGGTTTTACATACAAGCGCTGAACGGATCCATACCTTTTCAATACCCGCATTAACTATTAAAGTTGTTTTTTCCTCATCAATCTCATCATCAGCCGCTACAATAACTTCATCAGTTACCGGATCCACGATATCATATAATGCTGTCCTGCCAAGTATCCTGTCACCTATTTCCTGTATAATCTCACCTGCTTCAGTCAATGTTCCCACTTCGATACCATCAATTGTACCGCAATCTTCCTCCATGACAACACAATCCTGGGCAACATCCACCAATCTCCTTGTAAGATATCCTGAATTTGCGGTTTTCAAGGCAGTATCAGCAAGACCTTTTCTGGCGCCATGTGTGGAGATAAAATACTGTAAAACAGTCAATCCCTCCCTGAAATTTGCCGTAATTGGTGTTTCAATAATCTCGCCTGAAGGCTTTGCCATAAGCCCCCGCATCCCTGCCAGCTGACGAATCTGATCTTTACTGCCCCTTGCACCCGAATCAGCCATCATAAAAATGGGATTGGCATAGACCTTTTTATAACCATCCACATCAACAACTGTATCCATAGCAATCTCATCCATCATTTCTTTGGCAACGTTTTCTGTAGCCATGGCCCAGATATCAACAACTTTATTATATTTTTCACCAGCTGTAATAATACCCTCGCTATACTGTTTTTCAACCTCCCGAACCCGATTATCTGATTCAGTCATAATTTGGCCCTTTTTCTTTGGCACAACCATATCATCGACTGAAATAGAAACAGCTCCGATGGTCGCATATTGATAGCCAAGATCCTTTAAACGGTCCGCGAGTATTACAGTTGCCTTAATACCTGCACTCCGATAGCAGGCGTCAATAAGTTTGACAAGTTCCTTTTTTTTCAACACCTTATTAATCATGTTATAAGGCATTTTTACAGGTAAAATTTCAGCAACAAAGGTTCTTCCTACTGATGTCTCAATCAGTTCGCCATCTATTCTTACCAATATTTCAGCATGCAAATCCACCTGTTCCGAATCATAGGCGGACCTTACCTCTTTTATACTGGAAAATTTCTTCCCCTCCCCCTTACAACCGGAATATATACTTGTTAAAAAATAAATTCCAAGGACTATGTCCTGTGAAGGGACAATAATTGGTTCTCCATTTGCAGGTGAAAGAATATTGTTTGTAGAAAGCATTAAAACACGAGCTTCTATCTGAGCCTCAACAGACAAAGGAACATGCACCGCCATCTGATCCCCATCAAAATCCGCATTAAAAGCCGTACAGACGAGTGGATGAAGCTGTATGGATTTACCCTCTATAAGTATAGGTTCAAAGGCCTGAATACCAAGACGAT
>DAOWOF010000024.1 GCA_030642205.1 Desulfobacteraceae bacterium
CACTTTCTGAAACCGGATTTAACAGTTGAAGATTATAGCAGGAATCATTATGAGGAAGTTGGTGATTTTATTGGCAAACCCTACGAAATCAAGGGAAAAAATATTCTAGAGGATTCCGTTACATTTAATCTGTCAAGAAAATCATCATTGGGACCAGATTTTTTAACCCTGAGAAAAATTTTTAAAGTAAAAAAATCCTGTCTCACTGCAGACTATCTATTTGATTGGCATGGCAATGAATCTTATACATCCATGTTTGGTTGTGAATTTAATCTTTCCCTGTTTTCCGATCAGGATAAAAAACGCTATTATTTTTTGCCTGAAACAGGTCGTAGACGGGAAATAGCCGACATAGGCGTTGAGGAGGATATAACTCAATTCGACTTGGTAAATAGTCCGGATAAGCTTATATATCGCTTTTCCTTTTCCTCTCCGGTAAGTATCTGGTTTTTTCCAATTATGACCATATCCAAATCGGAAGATGGTTTTGAACGAACCTATCAAGGCTCCAGCCTTCTCTTTTGTCAATTACTAGACTTTAATAAAGGAGAAGATATCAAATTCCAATTACAACTTGAACTCAATGAGATATAATGCCTGAGGTCAAAATTCATGCCTGAGTCGCACTATATATCTTATTGATTTTTTAACTCCTGGTTTACAAAAAGAAGGAATTGTTTAGCCCTGATATCAGATGGATCAATCTTTAATACCCTTTGGAATTCAGTCATTGCCTTTTCGTAATGGCCTTGCTTGCACCATGTTAAGCCTCTGATAATATAAGCATCAGCATACATTGGATTGATCTCAATAGCCTTGTTATAATCGGACATTGCCTTATTATAATTGCCCTGCATATACAATACAAGACCTCTGCCATAATAGGCCCTCGAGAATCTCGGATTAAGCTCAATTGTTCTGGTATAATTGTCTATAACCTTGGTGTAATTGCCTTTCTTAAACTCCGCGAAGCCTCTGCCATAATAGGCCTTGGCATACCTGGGATTAATTTTAATAGCCTTGCTATAATCTCCAATTGCTTTATCGTAATCGCCTTTCATAAACCATACAAGGCCACGGCTAAAATATGTCTTGGCAAATCTCGGATTATCCTCTATCCTTGAAAAAATATTGATTACATTCTCGGAACTGCTACTATTCAAAGATGCCAATTTTCTTTGTTGTTTATCCTCTGACGCATTATATATATAGCCTGAAGCACCAGAGTAAAAAAGCAACAAGGATATAACAACCAGTAAAAATATGTAAGGCCTTATCTTGCGTTCCATCCTTTATTATCCTCCCTTTGCTGCTTTAATTCAGTGGTGCCCATCAACCAATGGCCAATGTCAGCCATCATGGTGGACAAAAAAATAATTTAAAACCTGAACAGATATATCTCCCCAATTTTGATATCAGGCTTAAAATTTTAAATTTTCTGATTCTTCGCTCAAGTATTATTTCGTATGATTATTAAAGGGTTAACATAAAAACAGAAAAAAATGGCTGGATTGAATTTTTAACAAAACCCGACGTGAAAAAAGGAAAAGTACTATTACAAAAAAAGAACCCTTTCGCTTTACGACAAAAAATACATGCAGCTTTGAAAGCAGGTTTTAATGAACTTCAAAAGTTACATGCCTAACATCAATTAATATAATATTCAGGCAAAATGGTCAAGTGGATATCCCTCGGAAGCTTATAAATTGAGTTTTTTGATGAGCAAGACATATTCTTGATGTTCAGGGGGATTGAAAAATCGCAGTTTGTGGTCTTTCAAGGCATATCACCAGAAAATTGATTTGGGTAAGGACTTGTCCAACTTATTTCCGGACAACTCCTAAGCTGATAGAGAGATGACGCGATCTACCGGACAGGAGATCTCTGAACCGCTATGACTTTTCTGCCTAGGCTGGGTACAAGGTTTTGTTTGCTAGGGTTGATTCTAACTTCGGCCACCTTACTTCGTAGATTGTCAAGTAACCGAGAATAAAGACTATCAATTTAATTGATTAGGGTCCTGTGGCTTCCTATTATGAAATTAGTGGCCGAAGTTAGAATCAAGCCCTACAATAACAATAATCAAACAGAAATATCGATCAGCCTTGTATCAGTAGCAAAGATATTATTCTCCAAGGTATATACTTAGTAGAACAGGAAAATCATCCATCCCCGCATCTGCGAAAATTGATAAGTTAATATTATTAACCTTTGAGGTAATGGCCAAGGCCAGCATTTGCTTGACTCTGTAGTCAAACGCGAACCATTTTTTTGTAAATTCAGGGGAGCCTCCTTTATCCGTTAACATTATCATAGCATTTTTTGACGATAAGCCTATTTTATCTACTGAACAAACATACCACCTACCATCAGCATGAGCATTAACCGTAGCAAAGCAGCATATAATACTAATAACGGCTATTATAGCTAATTTAGTTTTAATCGATCTCATTGTTATATAACCTCCATTAATAATGTTTAATCAGGCAATGCCCAATATTGGCTCACAGCCATTTACTTGAATCTGTTTCTAATAATAATTAATCGGAATCAGGGTGCTATAACTTTAGAAAAAAATGATAGTAGAAACAGTAAACACTCGGCCAGTGACCAGTCAGGCAGGGAAAAATTATGCTGGCAGGAATCTGGACACTTGACCGCGAAAATCAGGTTCCGATATTTATTCCGTTTCTTTGCTCTTTAATAACAGGGGTACCCTCTTTATTTGACACTCTCAGATTATTACGATAATGTGTGTGTATCAAATTAACCTATTACATTCATAGATTACGCTTTTTATATGAAAGAACTATCAGGAGTTGTCTAACTTATTTCTGGCCAACTCCTTAGTGAGGAATACCTAAAGGATTATGGAGCCTTTGTTCATAAATGAATTTATCAAGAGAACTGGAAGTGACTCACAATGGTGAAAAAATAGCTATTTTAGCTCAAGGGAATCGGAGGTCTTTTTTAGGATGCTGAAACTTAGGTTGTTTATTTTAACATGTGTAATCTCCATGCTATGTGGCTGCGGGGCTGTTGTACTTTTTGGGGTCGGTTCAGCAGCCGGTGTTGCAGGGCTTAAGTATTATGAAGGCACATTAACGGTAGTATTCGATGCCTCTTTAGAGAATACATGGAATGCAAGCATAAAAACTTTTAAGGAGCTGGGTTTTGTAATTGAGAGTTCAAAACATGATCTGACATTGGGCAAGATTAAAGGAAAGACTCCTGATCAAAAATTGGTCTCCATATCAGTTAAATATCTGACATCCCGGCAAACGGAGGGCGTTATCAGGGTCGGTATTTTTGGAGATGAGAGTGCTTCCAGGATTATTATGGATAAAATCAAGTATATTCTGTCCAGGAAAGAATATACTGGTTAGCCCGCTAGGAGGCTATCTTGAGCTTTTCAATCATATCCTGGCCGAAATTGACAATATAATCTCTCTGTTGAGGGGTACAATAGGCAAGGCAAGAGCAAGTCATTTTCTTCAGTGTTCGGACAAAAAACTCCAACTTAACCCAATTTTGACCAATTTCAATGGCAAATACATGGGGCTGGCAGTCAACATGATATTGTTGATCGCCGCTTAAGAGATCATCTGGAATCTCCAGCCAAAAAACTTGTTCCAGATTGGATTTTATGGCCCTTTTTTTTAAAAAAGTATTGATTTTTTTTATATCATCAGATGATATTTCATCAATAAGATATGATCTCATTGGGAATTATGCGCTCCTTGTTGTTCAATTTTATGCCCCCAAAAAAATGCGTCAAAAACAGAATAAAGCCATACAACACAAGTAATAAAAAAAATAAACTTAATGCTTGCGCATTCAGTATTTAAAATGAGGGCAAATAATGCTTGTGGATTGAGACTAGAAGTATCAACGCCTTCCAGAACAGTCTTGATTAGCCGATAGGATGTTATAAGGTTGGTAATCATGAGTATTAAAATAACAGCCAGAATTATAAGACCTTTTTTTAGCTGCTGGTTTAAAATTTGGCCCAGCCCAGGAATAACAAGGGCTGAAGATAGGGCTGAAATATATGCTTTTTTCATCTATTATCTATTTTTTCCTAATTTAGATTAAAAAAATTATTTTGCCTGTAAATACATTATTTGTCAAGTGAGGGATAAGTTCTCCAGCTGCTGTACGTCCTGAACCTGCCAATAAACTCAGTGCTAAAGAAAGAAATCTTATCCTTGAAACATGCAACAATAAAGACTTTGCCAGCCTTCCGCCGACACAGATCGTTCCAACACTTGCCGATAGAGGTGAGTACATAGGATCAGAATCAACATTTTACAGAATATTGAGAGAGTCAGAATAGCAGCATCACCGTGGGAAAACATCTTTATTATATAAAAAAACTCCTAAAAGTTTTTGTGCATCAGCTCCTTGCCAAGTCTAATCCTTTTTTACTATTTATCTGGGATAATTATTCAACTTTAATCTACCACTATATGTCAAGGGGAACCCAAATGTTTTTTGTAAATATTGCATGATAGAAGCATAAAGTCAAAATCATTAATTATGATAATAACAAGTTAAATCGCAATAAATATTAAATATAATATAGTATTTCGAAAAATAACATATGCTCCTTTAATTTAATCGCAATAACCTCTTGACATCTATATAGTTGAGGTATAATTTATAATTAATTGCTATTTTTTTTAAAATCCAAATATAAGGAAACTATGCAATGAAAAAAAAGATTACCATAACCGAGCTCCTTAAAATGAAAAAAAATAATGAAAAGATAGCTGCTCTGACCGCCTATGACTTTCCATTTGCGGAAATCGTTGAAGATTCAGGAGTCCATATAATACTCGTCGGGGATTCACTTGGAATGGTTGTCCAGGGAGAGGAAAGTACTTTGCCTGTAACAATGGATGAAATGATTTACCATACAAAGATGGTTTCAAAAGCGGCAAAGCATGCAATGGTTGTAGGAGACATGCCTTTTATGTCTTACCAGGCAGGTATGGATCAAGCTCTTTATAATGCGGGTCGATTCTTAAAGGAAGCCGGCGCGACCGCGGTTAAACTTGAGGGTGGCGTAACTGTCTCTCCTTTGATCAAGGAAATTTCTAATGCCGGAATTCCTGTACAGGCTCACATTGGTCTTACTCCACAATCAGTTCATCAGATGGGAGGCTATAAAGTCCAGCGTGATGAAGAGAGACTCCTTTCAGATGCCAAAAAAGTTGAAGCAGCTGGAGCCTTTTCTGTTGTCCTGGAAGGCATTCCGGCAGATATATCCATAAAAATTACCAAGACCCTGAAAATTCCTACAATCGGTATAGGCGCGGGCCCTGACTGCGATGGGCAAATACTGGTCTTGCATGACCTTCTTGGTTTGAATAGGCGACACCTCCCAAAATTTGTCAAACAATACGTAAACCTGGGTGACATGGCCAGAGATGGGATAAAAAAATATGTATCAGAAGTCCAGTCTGGAAAATTTCCAACAGAAGAGCACTGTTACTAGGGAGTTATCCAACTTATTTCCAGACAAGTCCTAAACAATGGCTAAAAATGTTTCCAAAGCCTGTCACGCAAACCGGATGAACGATCTATGCGATGGTCAACTGCTGCTAAAAAGACTTCATCCATGCCCCAGATTTCAAGTCTTTGCCTGGCTCGCGTGATGGCAGTATAAAGAAGCTCCCTTGTCAATACTGGTGAAATTCTATTGGGCAAAACAAGAATAACCTTTTTGAACTCCGAGCCCTGACTCTTATGGACTGTCATGGCATAGGCGGCTTGATGTTCGGGGAGTCTAATTGGCAATAATTTGCGAAATTTTCCTCCTGAAACAGGAAAAAAGACACTAAGCTCCTGGTCAATATCAGGATCAGGCCAGGTTAATCCAATATCACCATTGTATAGTCCCAGCTTGGCATCATTTCTGTTAATCATGACCGGTTTCCCTCTGTACCATTTTGAGTTATTGCCGATCAATCTTGTACCCTGCAGCATCTTTTCTATCTGCCGGTTTAATGATGAGACACCAAAAGGACCTTTACGCAAGGCACAGAAAAATCCTATCCTTATAAATCTATCATAACTTTCAATGGGGTCAGAGGTATTCAGGTATTGCTTTAATTGAGGATATAAATGTTTTTTTAAAAGCCATATCAGATCTTTTGCTGTGGGTAAAGATCTCCAGCAAAGATCACTAAACTGCTTATTTTTTAAAAGATCAAGAGCCAACTCACCATGACCCTGGTTGATCGCTTTACTCACCTTGAAGATTCCGCTTTTACTTCCAAAGCGATAGTTTTCTTTAAGCTGAATTATACTATCCTGAATCCCTGGCCCATTCCGGATCATTTCTAAGGGAAGTTCCGAATCGGTAACTTCACTAATTTTACTGGCGAATTGGGCTGAGAAGCCAAGCCATTCTCCCCCGCTACAAAGATCTCCCATCACAGCCCCTGGCTCCACAGAGGACAGCTGATTCATATCACCCATCAGGATTAAAGGAGCCTTGAAAGGAATTGCCTGTATAAGCTTGGACATAAGGGGCAAATCTACCATTGAGGCTTCATCGATGAGCGCTATGTCAACTGACAGTGGATTTTCAGAGCCATGGATAAAACGTGGAGAATCAAAGCTTGCCCCCAAAAGGCGGTGAATCGTAACAGCCCTGATGGAAGCCATGACTTCTTTATGTTGTTTAGTTAAAGGAAGCTCCTCACTGATATTTTTTATAGCATCCTGTAATCGGGTCGCGGCCTTGCCAGTAGGCGCAGCCAGTGCGACCCTCAATCTTTGCTTTCCGCACTGCTCCATATGCAAAGCAATAATCTTGGCGGCAATAGTAGTTTTTCCCGTGCCCGGGCCGCCTGATATGATAAAAAAACGTTTCATGAGTGATCCGGCAGCTGCCATTTTTTGCCAATTATTACCTTTGTCTCCTGTTTTTGGAAAAAACCTGTTTAAACCTTCCTTGAGAAGAAAGGAATCAATTCTTTCCTGATCTTTACTCATTCGCAGAAGAAGGTTATCCGCCAGGATCTCCTCATATTGCCATAAACGATGTAGATATAGACGCGATCGGCTATCCAATATAAGAGGAGTGTAATCCCCTGGACTTCCAACGACACTCTTTCCAGCAAGCAGAATAGGCCAGTCTGATACAGGCTTTAGGGAGAGTCTGTTTTTTATGATATTATAAAGATGATTTATCTCGGAAGATGCAAGGTCCAGACATACATGCCCTTCCCTTGTGGCCCTGCTCACAAGTGCTGAAGCCAGTAGGAGTTCAGGCGTGGACGAGGGCTCTAGCCCTGTCATGAAAAGAGCAAAATGGATATCAATTGGTAAAAAAATATCCAGATCAATCAAATATTGTATCTTGTTTTGTTCACACATTTATATTCGATGCCACCATTTTTTTGCCAAAAAAATCAGATAATCTATAGTATTGACTTTTACCTTATGTTATTTTAGTTTTTTACATTAAATAATCTATGATAGGCCTCAAAACAAATCATATATTAAGATATAGCTTTCCAGAAAGGTATATATCCGGTAGTAGTTCTTTTTTCCTCCCACGCAGATAATCGTTCCCATCTTATAAAAGATGCCGATTTTCGGGATTATAAACAAAAAAACACATTGTACACAGTAGACAATAATTTTATCATCTTCATTTTTTGCTGGGTGATATCAAAATTACTTCATAGGACTAGATAGTCCTTAGCCCTATCTCTTTAGGAGATTATCAACCTTATGTACACAAAATATTTTAGTCTAAAAGAAAAACCTTTTAATGTAACGCCATCATCCCGATTTTTATATTTAAGCGAAAGCCATGAAGAAGCATTATCGCTTTTGACCTATGGAGTTGTTGAACGAAAAGGGCTAATAGTATTAACCGGTGATATCGGTACTGGTAAAACTACTATGATAAAGGCTCTCCTGACTAACCTGGGTAAAAATATACACTATATCATTCTAAATAATCCTCTTTTATCTCAATCAGAGTTTATAGACTATATCTCCTCCTCAATTTTTAAAAAAAAGATAGATTTTAAATCTAAAGGTGATTTCCTTCTGGAAACTGAAAAGTATCTGACCAAGTGCTTACACTCTAATATAATATTTATCATCATTATTGATGAAGCCCACAAACTTTCATTTGAATTGCTTGAAGAAATTCGCCTGCTGAACAACATGGAATCAGATGATGAAAAATTAATAAATTTTTTTTTAGTTGGTCAGTCCGAACTTAATGACAAATTGCGTGATGACAGATGCAGGTCACTCGTTCAACGGATTAATAGCAGGTACCATCTTCTGCCCCTTAATTTTAAAGATACTAGAGACTATATTTTCAATCGACTGAAAATTGCCGGGGCCAGTAATTATCATCAAATTTTTTCTTCCGACGCAATCAAGACTATCTATGATTATACAAATGGCTATCCAAGAAGGATTAATATCCTGGCTGATAACTGCTTGCTCTTTGCCTATTCACAAGAAAAAACGCAAATAGTTTCCTCAATTGTAACACGATGTTATCAGGATATGATTATTCCATTCAGAATGGATCAAAACTCAGAGAACGATCCTGAATCTTCTATACCCAGAGGAAAAAAACTCGTCACACAGCAGGATGCTCTTCCTTACTGGAAATTGGCGACCTTTTCATTACTCTTTATTATTATTGTCATTCTTCTGGCCTTTACCCAATTTAATAAAGATACACAGGATAAATCTAAAAATTTTGCAGAATCGGTTATCAATAAAGAGCAAATGGCTATCCCTGAAAATCAGGATAAGCTTGCTGAAATTAGCACAGAAAAGGCAGAGACTTATGACGAAAAACCAATTTCAGATCACGTTCCTTTAAGTTTACCATTAAAAAAAGAGCCGGTAATAGCAATAAAAATGAAAGAAACGTCCCTTGATTCAATAGAAGAGCCAGAGAGACTTATTCAAAAACCAAAAACCACCAGGATTGAATCACAGGCCACCATTACACCAATTAATACACCAGAGGTGAAAAACTCTTCGCTAGACTCTGAAAATGATTTTTTAACTATAAAAGTCAAAAGGGGAGATATAACATCCAAGTTAATAGCTAAGGCGTATGGGCGGTCTTCCAATGATAAACTAAAACTGGTTAAGAGGTATAATCCGGATATCAAGGACATGCATAACCTGAGAGTGGGACAGGCTTTAATCATTCCTCCAGGATCTTTTCTTAATCAGGGCGCCTTTTTTTCAGTTCATATAGGTTCATTTACACTCAAAAATGCTATTAATCTGTTTAGATCATTACAAAAAGATGGCTATCAGGTATATGTTGCAGCTGCTTCAGGATCTTTGAATCATAAAAAAACCTTTAGAGTTACACTTGGAAATTTTCAGAATAGTCAAAAAGCCAATAATTACGCGCGTCAGGTTATTAGCAGCGGAATTTCCCAATATGCTAAAGCTATATGGGTACAGCTGAATTAAAAATTGATGGACTCTCTATGAGTCCATTAACAGGCAGAGGCCAGGGAAGCCCCGGTCTCTCTGCCCTTATCTCAAGAAGACAAACCGGATGTTTCTATATGATCCAGTATATCATCAAAATATTTTATTGCCTGTTCCCAAATTTTATAATCATGAATATTCAGACCTACTTCATTAAGAAGATCAAATGGAGATCTGGAAAAACCGGATGAAAAAAGGAGTACAATTTTTTTCATTAAGGCGTCTCCTTCTTTAAGATATTTTTGAAAAAGTAAAATAGCCAGCAAATTACCAAAGATATAGCTATAACAATAGAAAGGTGCATGAAAAATGTGAGGGACATGGGTCCAGCCCCATAGATATTGAGAAGGCATATCTACTTTATTGCCATAAAGGCGCGAATTTGCGTCCCACCAAAGCTTGCAAATGTCATCCTCACCCAATAGATGATCATCCCTGAGAGAATGAAGCGATATCTCAAAACTGATCAAAATATGTTGCCGGAATACATTCTTGATTATCCCCTCAGCTTGTAAGACCGTCAGTTCTTGTTTAAGCTCTTTATAAGTCTCCCTTGATAAAAGGTGGTGAGTTATTACAAGCTCAAAAAAAATAGCTGTCATTTCCGCTAAAACAGGGGGAGCCTTATGGGTCAAACAACTATTTTCAGAAGATAATTTGTAATGGATTCCATGTCCGATTTCATGGATTAGAACCAGCACGTCCCTGATATCATCACCATAATTCATTAAAATACAAGGCTCTAAAGAAGGGGAAAAGCATTTACAAAAAGCGCCGGGCAACTTGCCTTGCCTACTTTCCGCATCAATACGGCCATTATTAAAGAGATCAATGGCATTCTGATAAAAAACAGGATCCGTTGCCTCCAGGACCTCAAGGATGATTGCTTTTGCCTTTGAAAGGCTTATCTTGAAACTCTTTTTATTGAGAGATGCGAATATATCTGTATGCTTTAATTTTTTAAGGCCAAGGAGGTCTGCCTTAAGAGAAAAAAACCTCCTGGCCATTCGATAATTGGCATCAACTGCCTGCAACATGTTGGAGATTACTTCTTCTTTTACATCATTAGCCAGATGTCTCACTGAAACAGGATTTAAAAAACCTCTTTCTCTGCTTTTTTGATTATAATCAAAAAGTAAGGCATTCAGTATATTCTTAAAGACAAGACCATATCTGCTAAGTCTTTGAAGGTAGGCATTATAGCTCTCTTCATCATCCAGCTTTTTTTGCTGTAAATGGGCAGCATCCAAAACCGGATCGTTTTTTAATAGTCTGGACTCGTTTTTAATTTGGATAGGAGATGTTAATAAGCTGCTGAGTTCATCGTATAATAACAAAAAAGCCTCTTTGCCTGTATGATCTTTCCGTTGCCCAAACCTATCCTCTACATCATGTAATTGATAATGCCTTAGATTATATTGCCGTAGTAAAAAATAACGGTAATAGTTAAGCTTTTTATATTTAATTATTTTTTTAAATTCCTTGTCTTTAAGATTGAGAAAATCTTCTTGAAAGAAACTCAGTGCCTCTGAAATTTTATACCAATGGTCTCTTATCTTCTGATATAACAGCATATGCGCAGGATCAGAAATATCAGATTTATAGTGAAAAAAGGCAAAGGAATAAAGCCTCATGATTTTCTCATGAATGTCTTCATACTCATTAATGGCCAAAAAGAAAAGTTCTGGATCAGGATGATCTTTTTTTAGGACGTCTTGGTAGGATTTGATGATTTTTTGCATCTGGGTGTGAATTAGCTTTAAGTCATTAATCAATTCAGGATCATCCACCCCCTGATAAATCATTTCAGGTTCCAATAACATAGAATAAAGATGCTTTTAAGTTATTTCAGTTAGTTTGTTTTTTACTGACTTGAAATAAGTCACACTTAATGTATTCCTGCGGTTAAAATTTTCTGGTTTTCGTTATTTAAAACAGAAGTTATCAAAGGCCTTAAAAAAATTAATCGCGTCATCATGATTATTATAAAAATGAGGTGCAAGACGGATGTATTTACCTCTTAATGACACCATTATCTTATTTTCCAGCAAAAAATAAAATAATTTTTGGGGATCAACAGATGGAATAAAAGTAAGAATGCCCGATCTGTCCCTTTGCTCCATTGAGGAATAAACCCTTTGCTGCCTTTTCTTCAGGCCTTTAAATATCATATTATTAATGTCTAGCACATGGTCATAGATATTCTCGACCCCTATTTCAAGTATCAGTTCCAATGCTGCTCCCAAGGCGTATATGCCCGCGATATTCATGCTACCAGGCTCAAAGCGGAGAGCATCGATTTTCAAATCAAGATCGATCTCAAAAAAATCCTCTTCCTCCACCACACTTTTCCAGCCAACCTGCACAGGATGTATTTGCTCATTTACATCCTTTGATATAAATAGAATCCCACATCCCATGGAACTCAGGAGCCATTTATGGCTGCCAGCCACTAAAAAATGTATTCCGCATTTTTTTACATCAACTGGGATCGCTCCCAGACTTTGGATGGCATCAACACAAAGCAAGATCCCTTTTTTCTGGCAAAAAGAACCTACCTCCTCAAGGTTACAAGAAAAACCGGATAAAAAATCTACCGAACTTACGGAAATAAGCCTGGTTTGAGGTCTTAATGACTTTTCAAGCTCCTTAACACCGAAACGACCATCTTTTCTCGAAATATATCCGGTGGTAACACCTTGCCGTTCAAGATTGAGCCATGGATAAACATTGGCAGGGAATTCAGGCCTTGGCACTAAAACAATATCTCCCTGTTTCCATTTAAGCCCTGCTGCAATTGTGCTGAGTCCCCCGGAGGTATTCTGTACAAAGGCAATCTCATGGTTATCTGCCTTTATCAGGCCAGCGCACATGATTCTGACCTCTTTAATCCTTTTCATCCATTTTGAATAAGATCCTATACCAAAATGACTGAATTCAGAATAAAGATCCATCACAGCCTTTACTACACTCATAGGAGTTGGTGAAGCAGCTGCATGATTTAAATAGGTATACTGTTCAGTTACAGGAAATAGAGACCTGTAGCTATCATATAGATTTAATGGTTCATTCATAATTCTCCTGCAAGTTTTTTTAACCAGCAATCATGGTACCCGGGATCTTCACGAAATACTTACTGGAGATCTCTTAATAAAAATTGCTACGCGACAAGAGTAGCTTTTTCCATTCCTTTCTGAACCACTCTAGCCAATTCTCCTGCCATAAGCGGCTTCATTACTAGAGCTTTGATTCCCATCGCTTGAGCCTTTTCTTCTGTCATATTATCACTAAAGCCTGTACAAAGAATCACAGGGATATCACTTCTGATTTCCATCAATTTACGAGCCAGCATTTCTCCTGTCATATTAGGCATCATAATATCGGAAATAACCAAATCAAAATGCCCAGGATCTTTTTGAAAAATGTCAAGGGCATCAATGCTGCTGTTGCTGGCAAAGACCTCATAACCTAATTTTTCTAAAATACCTTTACTGATTTCAACTATGGAGACCTCATCATCAATCAAAAGAATCCGGCCTTTACCAGTCAAAAGAAAGCTGTCTTCCTCATTTATTATCGGCAGAGCATCAGAAACCGCAGGCAAATAGATATCAAAGCATGCCCCTTCACCAACTACACTGTCCACAAATATCATTCCACCACAACTTGTTATAATACCATGGGTTACGGCCAGGCCTAATCCTGTACCTTCATTTTGTTCCTTTGTTGTAAAATATGGGTCGAAGATCCTTTCCATTATCTCGGGAGCCATACCATAGCCGGTATCTTTAACTGTTAATCTGACATATCCATAGGGATTATTTGCATTATTGTTTTCCTTGGCATATTTTTTATCACAAGTTTTTTCCATTTTGACTATAATCGTCAAAACACCGCCTTCATCCTTAGTCATGGCCTGGGCTGCATTTGTACAAAGATTCATCATTACTTGATGAATCTGGGTTGGATCAGCCAGGACATTAGGCAAATCCTTTTCAATTTCTTGTAAAATATCAATATTAGCAGGTAATGAGGAGCGCAACATTTTTAAGGCTTCTTTGATTATCAAGCTAATCTGCAATGGCCTCAATTCCTGTTTATTCTTACGACTGAAAGTAAGTATCTGCTTTACTAACTCCCTGGCCCGATTGCAAGCCACAAGAGCTTCTTTCAAATAGCCATGCAAAGTCGTTCCTTTTTTCAGATCTAATAGTACTAATTCCTGATACCCCAGAATAATCGCCAGTATATTATTAAAATCATGGGCTATACCACCTGCTAATGTACCAAGGGCCTCCATTTTCTGGGCTATTCTTAACTGTTCCTCAAGTTTGGTTTTTTCCCGTTCCCGTCGTTCCAAAGAATCAGTCATATTATTAAAGGCCTGTGCCAATTTGCCAATTTCATCACTTGTTTCAACAGGAACTTTTGCTACATAACCGCCTTTACCAAGGGCTATGACACCATTTGTCAATCTATTAAGAGGTCTTGTAATTCCTTCCACCAAGAGAAATGTAAGGCTGGCCCCGATCAATAGAAAAAGGATACCCATAAAAATACTTTTCGATAAAAGATTAGCAATCTGTCTATTCAATAATGATTTTTCAAAGCATATCCTTGCAAAACCAATTATACGATTTCTTTGATTTAGATTATCATTTTCAAAATATAGAAATTCCTCATTATAACCGGAACTGGAAATTATAGGAGACCAAAATTCATATGTATCCGGGTTTTCATAATAAATCTGCTTCTTTGATGCTATTAACTGTTTAAAAATATCCGATCGCTTAATATTATACTTGTTAATCTGATTGTTACTATCATATTGTCTTGGTCTTTTTCGCTCCTTTAATAGCCTTTGATCCAAATTATATATTGAGACCTCAGAGACCTCCTTTTTTTGAAAAATACCATTTACAGGCGCGGTCAATAATGCTTCATTTTCGGAAAAGACACCAATCCTTGAATTCTGAGCCAGAATTTTGCTTAATACTTCTCCATTATTAATTAAACTATGTTTGAGAGTCGTACTTTTCTGACAAATAAAAAAACAGGTAAATGAAGCAGAGATGATGAATATAAGAATTGTAAAAGATATAAAGACCTTGAAGGCAAAATTTTCAGAGAAGATTTTAAGAATATAAGATACCATCAATATTATCTCAATGATGCAAAGATTTATTTAAAAGCCGTTTTTTTTAAAATGATCGGCTTTTTACGTGTCCATGAGGGAATATGACTATTAATTCTTTATTATATTAATACCCAGCTTTTTTGCGATTGTCTCATTGATTGATACAACTATTTTTCGAACATCTACCCTGGGGATATCTTTGGCATCTTTGCCATCCAGAATTTGATTCGCCATTTCTCCTGCCTGTGTTCCAATATCAAAAGGATCAATTCCAATCGCCAACAAGGCGCCAAGAGCCAAATATTTTTTTGAAAAAGTAATAATAGGTACCTTATTTTCAAGAGAAAAGAGAAGTAAGGCCTCAATCGTTTCAGGTGTTAGAACCGTTATATCAGGAAGCATCCAGAAGACATCAATTTTACCTTTAAAACCATCAATAATTGAAGGGACTTCCCTGGGGCTTGAAACGTTTTTTGATATTAGTCTAATCCCTCTTTTTTTAGCCGCATCAGATGCTCTTTTAACGAATATCTCGCTCTTATCAATATTATATATGATACCAATAGTTTGAATATCTGGCAAGAATTCAAGTAGTTTTTGGACTTGAATCTCTTGAGGAACATTCATGCTGATGCCGGTAAAATCAACCCCTTCAGAAAGTAATGAATGAGGGTTAAGAACCATTAGATATACGATAGGAAATGACCTGATATCTTTTAATTTGGACAGAGCGCTCATCCCAATCGCAAGGGCTAAATCGGGTTTTAGCCTTTGAAGAACCTCAATAACATCCGAGTCTCCTAATTCAGATAGCACAACTCTTTCGACCTTTACATTGCAGACCTTTTTAAAGCCTTTAATGGCCTCTTCATATGGGGCGACTCTGATACTTTGTACTGCAGCAATTTTATATAACGCGTAAACAGGTGCAGGAAAGAAAATAATAATGATCAGTAATAGAGATGGACATATTTGTCCTCCCTTTTCCCAAAAAATTTTAAACCTCTTCAACTTCATAAATTACAACACGGAATGCATAAGCCCCAATAATTTATACTAAGGCCTCGCTCAAAAATAATTTCATATTTTGGTCTCTCATCTTCAGTCTGTCTTCGGACGCTGCGCTTCCATGCTTAATCGAAACGCATAGGTAAGCGAGCGCCTGCGAGGCTCCGAATTCAACCTAAATCTGAGCGCCAATTCTGCGAATTTGTTTTTGAGCTAACCCTAACTTCGGCCTCTTATCTTCCGGCCTCCATAAGCATTATCTTTAAAATGAATATCTTGATTAAGATTTATATCTAAAAGGGGATCAAATTTACTAATTTGACATATGAATAAGTTGATTTAAAATATATTCTATAATAATATTTATAAAAATATACTATGGAAAAATAAATTATACAAATACTTTTATTAAGATATGTTGATGTGAACCAACAATATAAGTTAAGATACATAAGAAGATTAACCTCCTTGAACTATCCGCATCAAGGCATATTTTTTAAATTTTTGCATATATGCCTTCCTGGAATGACTTTCTCAAACCTTGCGCGACTTTTTTTGCATAAGAGCTGTATCATATGCTTATCTCTGTTCTTTTTTTTCTCATCTTATAATATTCTCGGAGCTCAGACCGGCGAAGAATTTGAAATCCTGAATCTATATTATACGGAAAAGGATCTGGTGGTAATATCTGCTACCAGACACCCTAAATCTATATCTCAGGTTGCAGAAAATATTACGGTAATAACAAAGAAAGACCTTGCAAATATACATGCCCATACCCTGTCAGAAATACTACAAAGGATTCCCGGTATTTATATTCAATCCAACAGGGATTTTGGAGGACATTCCCAAATCGACATCCAGGGTTCGGATATCAGGCATGTATTGGTTCTTATTGATGGTATCTCATGGAATTTAATGGCTAATGGTTCTGCTTTGACTCAATCAATTCCAGTGGGAATAATCAAAAGAATTGAGATAATTAAAGGCCCTGCCTCCTCTTCCTGGGGTTCCTCTCTTGGCGGAGTAATAAATATTATCACAAAATCAGAAGATAGCAAAAAACCGACCTGTATCATCCATGGTTCCTATGGGG